>DASTNU010000675.1:0-8790 GCA_035720605.1 Longimicrobium sp.
ACGGTGGACCAGGTGACGGCGTTCATCCTGCGCCCGGACATGCCCGGCTTCGAGCGCGGGCCCGCGCTGCGGAAGATGGGGGCGCGTGGCAGCAACCAGGCGGAGCTCCATTTCCACGACGTGCGCGTGCCGCCGGAGAACGTGCTGGGCGCGCCGGGCGAGGGCTTCAAGCTGGCCATGCGCGTGCTGAACTCCGGCCGGCAGGGGCTTTCCGCCGGCGCCGCGGGCGGGGTGAAGCAGTGCCTGCGCCTGGCCGTGGACTGGGCGCGGCGCCGCGAGCAGTTCGGGCAGCCGCTGGCGAGCTACGAGAGCATCCAGGGCAAGCTGGCCGACCTGGCGGCGGACGCGTTCACGGCGGAGAGCGCGGCCTACTTCACCACCGGGCTCAACGACCGCGGGGACGTGGACTACGCGCTGGAGAGCGCGGCCGCCAAGGTGTGGAACAGCGACGCGCTGGACCGCGCAGTGGACGAGGTGGTGCAGATCGCCGGCGGGCGCGGGTTCGTGAAGGGCTACCCGTACGAGCGGATGTACCGGGACGCGCGCATCACCCGCATCTTCGAGGGGACCAACGAGATCCTGCGCCTGTTCGTGGGCCTTTCCGGCCTGCAGGGCCCGGGCGAGGCGCTCAAGGAGGTGGCCGCGGCGCTGCGCGAGCCCATCCGCCGGATCGGCCTGCTGACGGACTTTGCCGCGGACCGCGTGCGGCTGGCGCTGGGCGCCGGCGAGCCGGAGCTGGACACCGACGTCCACCCGCGCCTGCAGACGCACTTCGACTACCTGGTGGAGCACACCCGCGACCTGCGCGTGGCGGCGGAGCGGGCGCTGCGGCGGCACGGGCGCGGCATCGCCGAACGGCAGTTCATCGTGATGCGGCTGGGCGACATGGCCATCGAACTGTACGTGCGCGCGGCCGTGCTCTCGCACACGCAGGCGCTGCTGCAGGCGCAGGCGGCCGGCGCCGCCGTGGCGCCGCCGTTCACCAGCACCCGCCAGCCGCTGGACGACGGGTCCATGCAGCGCGTGCTGCGCCTGTGCGACCTGGCCTGCACGCGCAGCGGCCTGCGCTTTCGCGCCGCGCGCGAGGCGCTCAACGGCTCCCGCGACGAGCTGGTGCGCGCCGTGGCGCAGGACGTCATCACGCACGTCGATCCCCCCACCGGGGCGCAGCCGGTCCGCGAGCCCGGCGGCGCGTCCGGTGAGCCGCGGGCGGGGACCTGATCCACAGCTCCGAGATTCTTCTTGACTTGGGCGGGGGCGTGCGAAGATCATGCGCCCCTGACCGCCAGACGACCCGCATCATCCTCCACCGAATGACGGCTGATCCCGACACGAACGCCCCCG
This sequence comes from Longimicrobium sp., assembly GCA_035720605.1. Taxonomy (GTDB): domain Bacteria; phylum Gemmatimonadota; class Gemmatimonadetes; order Longimicrobiales; family Longimicrobiaceae; genus Longimicrobium. The sequence continues at coordinate 1,345 of DASTNU010000675.1, forward strand.
CCATCCGCTGCCGCGGGCTGCACAAGCGCTTCGGCGCGACGGTGGCGGTGAACGCGCTGGACCTGGAGGTGCGCCGCGGCGAGTGCTACGGGCTGCTGGGGCCCAACGGCGCGGGAAAGACGACGACCATCGAGATCCTGGAGGGGCTGCAGTCCCCGGACGGCGGCGAGGTGGAGATCCTGGGGATGCGCTGGGACCGCGACGCGTCCGCCATCCGCGAGCGCCTGGGCGTGCAGCTGCAGGAGAGCGAGTTCCCGGACCGGCTCACCGCGGGCGAGATCGTGCGGATGTTCCGCGCCTTCTACCGCCAGGGGCCCACGCCGCAGGAGCTGATCGAGTTCGTGCAGCTGGTGGAGAAGGCGGGAACGCAGGTGCGGCACCTGTCCGGCGGGCAGCGGCAGCGCCTTTCCGTGGCGTGCGCGCTGGCGGGATCGCCCGACATCCTGTTCCTGGACGAGCCCACCACCGGGCTGGACCCGCAGTCCCGGCGCCAGATGTGGGACGTCTGCCAGGCGTTCCGCGCGCGGGGCGGCACCATCCTGCTCACCACGCACTTCATGGACGAGGCGGAGAAGCTCTCCGACCGCGTCGCCATCCTGGACCGCGGCGAGATGATCGCGCAGGGAACGCCGGCGGAGCTCATCCGCACGCTGGGCGGCGCGCACGTCATCGAGTTCGCCGCCACCGCCGCGCCGCCGGACGAGCGGCTGCGCGAGATCCCCTCCGTCACCCGCGTCTCGCGAGGCGAGGAGTCCACGCTGCTGACGGTGGAGGAGCCGCACCGCTCCGTCCCCGTGCTGCTGGAGATGATCGGCGCGGCCGGCGGCGAGCTGACCGCACTCACCACCCACCGCGCCACCCTGGACGACGTGTTCCTGGTCATGACCGGCCGCGCCCTGCGCGACGAGTAGATCGTCACGCGCGCGCTCCCGCCGGCAACCCTCCACGCGAGGAGCGTGCGATGGATCTCCTGTTCGTCGAAACCGGCAGGATGCAGCACGGCGCGGCCGCGGTCGCGGGGCTCATCATGGTTCCGCTGGGCCTCGCGAGCCTGGCCATGGGGCTGTCGGGCGGCGGGATCGTCCCCATCGCCATCGGCGCGATGATGCTGGGCACCTTTGGCGCGGTGGTGTGGCTGACGCGCCGGGCCACGGCGAGGTCGGTCCGCTACTTCTCCAGCGAAGGGCTGGAGCGGAACGATCGCACCTGGCTCCCCTGGGCGGAGCTGGAGCGCGTGGTCTACCAGGTCCGGGAGGTCGCCGGCCAAAAGAAGCTCTGGCGGACGGAGATCTGGTTCAGGAACGGCGAAACCGCGTGGCTGCTCCCCCTGCGCGTCCGCAACGGGCGCGAGGTGAACGAGTTTCTCGCCTCGCTGCCGTGCGACCACGTGGAAGAGAAGGTGTGATGGCGCCGGAGCTGGCCGCCTTCATCCGATGAAATCCAGGCGTGCCGTCCATCTGATCAGAGGCCCGTAATCTCCAGTTGCGTTACATCCCTCCCGAGGAAGGCTCCATGATCGACGTTCACGGCCACGTCTTCAACGCCGCCTATGTTCCCATCCCCGGAGTTCTCCGCACGCGCGTGGGCATGAGCGTGGAGCTCGCCCACACCGCCGGCCGCATCTTCAACCACCTCGTGCAGCTCGATCCGTTCGGACCCTCCGCGGCAGCGGCCGACCCGCTCGACTTCTCGCTGGCGGAGAGGGAGCTCGAGGCGGACATGCCGATCGAATCGGACAACGAGGTCGCGGTCCGCTGGATCGTGGAGCGGACGCCCGACGAAGTTCTGGCCGGGATCACCCGGGACGTCGAGCTGGCCAACGCCATGCTGGGTCCTGCTCCCGAGCTCGCCCTGATGCGCCTGGAGATGCTGGAGTACTCGGGAGCGCGGATGGATCTCGCCCGCTTTCTCAGCAACCTGATTCGGAACGCCAGGGGGTGGGGCCGGTGGCTGATCCTGCTGCTTTCGCGCGAGAGCGTCATCGTCGGGAAGATGTACAAGCTGTATCCCGACGTGGACCACTTCGTCGTCCACATGATGGACATGGACAACTTCTACGAGGGCGATTCCAAGCTGGAGTTCGTGGACGAGCAGATCCCGCGGCTCGCCGCTCTCGCCAGCGCCTCGGGTGGCCGGCTCCTGCCGTTCGTCGCGTTCGATCCCACGCGCGACAGAGCGGTGGACATCGTGTGCGGGGCGATTAAGGAGCACGGGTTCAAGGGGGTGAAGTTCTATCCGCCCAGCGGGTACAGGCCGCTGAACAACACCGCTGCCGACGTGCCCCCCGGGGTCGATCCCATGCTGGTGGAGAAGAACATCCGCGACCTGTATGATTTCTGTGTGGACACCGGCACGCCGATCTTCACCCACTGCCAGCCGAAGGGGATGGACGCGCGCCCCGACACGGGAGCGCTGTCGCACCCCAGGGGGTGGCAGGACGTCCTGGAGAAGTACGGCCGGCTTCGCCTGTGCATTGGGCATGCGGGCGGCGAGCCCGCGTGGTTCCAGGAAGACCTGACGAACGACGAGGCGGAGTGGCGGCTGAAGACGATCGAGCTCTGCTGCCGGTACGAGAACGTGTACTGCGAAGTCGGCCATCTGGACGATCTGCTGGACACCACCGTTCGCAAGCGATTCCGCGACCGGCTCGGCGAGGCGGTGCAGGCCCCGGGAGAGTTCCGCTTCGCCGCCAAGCTGATGTACGGCTCGGACTACCACCTGCTGGTGCGCACGAAAAACTTCCAGAGGATTCCGGGCTTTTTGAGGGAAGTCGTCGATTCCGCCGGGATCGATCCCGATTCGTTCTTCAAAGCCAACGCCCGGCGTTACCTGGACCTTTGATGACCGGGCCGGCATTCGTCCCAAGGTCGTCTGCGTCTTTCGCCGCGGGGACGAGATCCTGGTGGGGTCGCACCACGACCGGGTGAAGGAAGAGACGTTCTACGGCCCGCCGGGCGGGGGCATCGAGTTCCAGGAGCACGCGATCGACGCGCTGCGGCGGGAGATGCGGGAAGAGCTGGAGGCGGAGCTGGCGGACGTGGAATTCCTGGGCGTGGTCGAGAACGTGTTCACGCACCAGGGCCAGCCGAAGCACGAGATCGCCTTCATCTACCACGCCCGGTTCGCGGATCCTTCCTACTACGCCCGCGACGAGATCATGGGCGACGAGTGCGGCGAGCCGTACCCGGTCAGGTGGATGCCCCTGCCCACTTCGGCCCCGGCGGCCCGCCCCTCTATCCCACCGGATTGTACGAACTGCTGCGCTGAGGCGCTTCACTGCGAGGCCGCCGATCCCGCCGTCCTGTCTACGCAGCGCGCGCTTCACGACGAACGGCGAAGTCCAGTGTAAGCGGCTACTCGCATCCCGCCGCAGCTCAAATCTCAGAAACCATCCCATAATCGGGCAGGCTGTCTGAGGGAGACGCCGCGTGGTGCTCTCTCCTTCAGCCTGGCCGCTCATCCGGCGGAGCGTGCCACTCACCCGGAAAACGCGGCCGCTCATCACACTCATTTAGTGCCTATTATTGACGAAGCCAGGCGTCGGCTCCAACTTCGGCGTGGAGGCGAAACGCGCGTTCGTACCGTCTGCACGTCCCGCGCGCAGGCCTCCGGTTCCCTTGCGCCAGCGCCAAACCGGGCATTCCCGACGACCTCGAGGCCTGTGCGCGTGTCCACCGGCAATCCGTTTTCACGGAGGAGTCACATGATCAAGCGCTGCATCCTGACGGCCACCGCCGCCCTGGCCCTGTCCGCCTGCGCCGACACGCCGGTGGCGACCTCCAGCGCGGAGGACGCCACGCCTGCTCTGGACGTCTACGCCGCCAGGGACAGCTTCTACACGACGCAGACCCCGGCGGACGTCCTGGACGCCGCGCCCGGGTGGGAGGTGGGCACGCGGTTCATCACGTACGTGGACGGCCGCATCACCGGCTTCCGCTTCTACAAGGCGCCGGGAGAGTGCGGCAGCCACACCGCCCGGCTGTGGAACGAGTCGGGGCAGCAGATCGCGTCGGCCACGTTCACCAACGAGACCGCGTCCGGGTGGCAGCGGGTCACCACCACGGCGAAGTTCATCCCCGCCGGCAGCTACATGGTCTCGGTGAACACCAACTGCAAGCAGGCCAAGACGTTCGCCTGGTTCACCAACAACGGCGAGATCGACCGTGGCTGGGGCACGGCGTACGGCGGCGCCTACGGCCAGCCCACGGGCAGCATGCCCGGCAGCAACAGCGGCAGCAGCTTCTTCGTGGACGTCTACTTCCGCGAGCGCATCTGCGAAGGACCGCTCGGCAGCTGCGCCTGAGCGCCTGACGTCGAGAGAGCGTTGCAGGAATAACGGAGATGGACTCACGCAGGGGAAGCAGAGGAAGCAGGGAGTGATCTCTGCTTCCCCTGCTTCCCCTGCGTGAGTCCACTTCTGCGGTTCCGCCCTGTGAAGCGGCCCCCAACGGCGGCCTGGCCGCCAGGCGGCTGGTTACGGGCCCAGGTGCAGGGGCCCTGCTACTTCGTGGGGAGGAGCCCCTGGAGACCGCTTGCCCCACCGTACGCACGGTCCACCGTGTCGCGCGGCAGGGAACGGATCAGATCCGACAGGAGGATCGTCTCCGGATCTTCGTGGTTGACGATCAGCATGAACTGCATGGGCTCCTTCCAGGGGTTCTCGATCCAGTGGACGTGGCCGTGCGGAATGAACGCAACGTCCCCGGTATTCATGTCCAGCAGCTGGCGCTCGCCGCTCGGACCGATGATGCCGACGCGTCCCCGCCCCGAGATCACGAAGTCCATCTGGGCGGCGTTCGGGTGGACGTGCGGCTCACGGATGCCGCCAGGGTCGAGACGCAATTCCTGGATCGACAACCCTTTCAATGCCGGGAACTGCTGCCGCGTCGCCGTATGCAGCGTACCGCCCTTGAACCGGGTCGGCTCGGAGCTGCTCAGCGAGAACTTGTTTTCGCGAGATTTCATGATCTTCCTCCGAATCAACGTGAAAGGAGAGGCGGCAGGGAACTCCGCCGCGCGGGTAACAAGCCTGTTGTGCAGGGGGTCCGCTCCGGACTCATCGGGCAGCAATACACATGCCCTGGCACGCGTAACATCCGGAAAGGAACGGAAGCGCTTTCAGGCTAACGCACTGCGGAGTTTGAGGGTGAAGGGCTGCGAGCGATACGCCCCGCCACACACGCCCCACCTGGGACAGAATTGGGTTACCTGCTCCCCATCCGCGGGCTACTTCCGGAGGTACGCGTCGGTCTTGTCCAGCCAGTCCTGCCGCGGGGGGCTGAAGATGTCCACGTCGAGCGTGTCTTCCAGCGCCTCGGCCTTGTGCGGCACGTTCGAGGGGATGTGGAGCACCTCGCCCGCGCGCACGAGCACCGTTTCTGATTCGTCCTCCCCGATCCAGAAACGCAGCACCCCCTCGAGGATGTAGGTGAGCTGCTCGTTCTCGTGGGAGTGCTTCGGGACGATGCACCCCTTCTTGATGTAGACGTGAGCGAGCATCATCCGGTCGCCGGTGATGAGTCGGCGGTCGAGGAGGGCCGAGACCTGCTCGCGGGGAAGCTCGTCCCAGCGATACCAGGTGACGGAGCGAGTGGGTTGGCTCATGACGGGCAGTGGGCTGCAGGAGACGAAGCGGGGACTCGTCGGAAGAAGATCTCCCCACGATGGTGCGAATCTAAGCTCTTCGCGAGCAGCGGCCAGCCGGTTGGATTCTCACGCAGAGGAAGCGGAGGAAGCAGGGGGTATTCTCTGCTTCCTCTGTTTCCTCTGCGTGAGACCTTTTTCAGTTCATCGCGATTCGAGCACCGGGCGCATCGCGGAGGTCGACGGGGCAAAGAGGGAGAGCTGGTCGGGGTCGGCGAAGACGGCGGCCCAGTCGGAGGGGGTGAGGGCGCGGGCCAGGCGCGCGGCGCAGGTGTCGCGGAGGACGCGCGCGTAGTGGTCCACGTCGTAGTCGCGCGGGTCCGGCCGCCCGGCCGCCTCGTCGTCCGCAGAGGGAGCGACCGCGGCGCCGCCGCCCTGCGTGCGGTAGACGCGGACGCGGTCCCCCACACGCCAGGTGGTGCGGCCGCCGGCCAGCAGCGCCTCGTACGCCAGCTCGCGCCGTGTCTCGCGCGTCTCCGCGTACTTCGCGGGCGACTTGGTCAGCCGCACGCGCGACGAAACGTCGTACGTCGGCAGCTCGCGGCGGCGCAGCGCGTCCAGCGTCTGCAGGTACGCCTCGCGCACGCCGCCGACGTCCGCCGCGAACAGGCGGACCAGCGCGCGGCGCAGGAACGCCTCGCCGAACGGCTCCGCGCGGCTGGAGCGGAAGGCGACCCCCTTGAGCAGAAGGGTGCCGTCGTACCCCAGCAGCGCGTAGTTCTTGGGCTCGTGCGAGAGCATCGCCGCGTAGCGCCCCTCGAACTCCAGGTGCACCAGCGGCGGCAGCAGCGCGGCCACCTCCGCCACCACCCGCCGCTCGTCCGCCTCGTCCCATCCTTCCGGGACGGCGAAGTACACGCCGTCCGTATCCGCCTCCAGCAGCGTCACCCCGCGCGCGGCCAGCTCGCGGCACATGAAGCCGAGCGTCTCGCGGCCGCGGCGCGTCACCTCGTTGGCCGCGTGCACGTCCGCGAAGCGCGTGAGTCCGCCGCCGGCGGCAAGGTAGCCGTACGCGGAGTTGACGATGAGCTTCATCGCCGCCGACACCGCCTCGTGCGTGTGGCGCTCCGCGGAGCCGGGGGGCGCCGCCCGCGCGCTCGCCTTGGCCGCCAGCCGCCGCTCCACCAGCCGGTCGACGACGGCCAGCAGCGCCCCCAGGTGGTCGCGCGCCGGGCCGATGCGGAAGGCGCGCATGAGCGACGGGTACAGGCTGGCCACGTCGGCCTTCACCACGCGCCACGCCACGCCCGTGGCGAACAGGTGCAGCGCCGCGCCGCTGTGGGGCGTGCCGTCGCCGGCGCGGTGCGCGGGAAGGGCGGCGCCGGCGCGCAGGTACGCCCGCACCAGCAGCGGGTCGATGACGCCCGTCGCGGGCCCGGCGTCCGCCAGCCGCTCGTAGCGCCGCGGCGCCATCCGCGCCAGCGCGAACGCCGCGCCGCCCAGCATGCGGGCCAGCGCGGCGACCTCCTCCACGTCGTCCTCGGCGTACCGGCGAACCCGCTCGGGATCGCGGCGCCAGGTGGTGTAGATCTGGCTGCCGGGAACGTACTCGCGGTCCGGCGCCGCCACCCCCAGGTGCCGCGCCACCGCCTTGAGGCCGTGGCCCGGCAGCTCGCGCGTGGAGAAGTCGTAGCGGATCACCGCGTCCAGCGTGTCGATCAGCTCGCGCCCGGGCGCCACGAAGCGCACGCGGCGTCCGCCGTCGCCGTCGCGCGCGGTGCCGCGCATGGCGGCGCGCTCGCGCAGTCCCGCCCGGCCCAGCCGCCCCAGCACCAGCGGCACGCCCACCCGGCGCGCCCGCTG
>DASTNU010000676.1:0-9020 GCA_035720605.1 Longimicrobium sp.
ACGGCAAGGAGGGCGGGATGGATACGATCCGGGTGCTGCTGGTGGATGACCACGCGCTGCTGCGCTCCGGCCTGCGGATGCTGGTGGACGCGGAGCCCGGCATGCAGGTGGTGGGCGAGGCCGACAGCGGCGAAGCGGGGGTGCAGCAGGCCGGGGAGCTGCGGCCGGAGGTGGTGGTGATGGACCTGTCGATGCCCGGGATGGGCGGGATGGAGGCGACGCGCCGCATCGTCGCGGCGGGGCTGCCGTCGCGGGTGCTGGTGCTCACCGCCCACGCCGGCGACGAGTACCTGATGCCGCTGCTGGAGGCGGGGGCGGCGGGCTACGTCACCAAGCACAGCGCCGACCGCGAGCTGGTGGACGCCATTCGCGTGGTGGCGCGCGGCGACGTGTTCCTGTACCCCGGCGCCGCGCGCGTGCTGGCGGAGTCGCTGCGCGCGGTGCGCCGGCCGGACCCGCGCGGCGACCCGCTCGCCCCGCTGAGCGCGCGGGAGCGCGAAGTCCTGGCCCTCACCGCCGAGGGCTTCAGCTCCGCGGAGATCGGCGGGCGGCTGGGGCTGAGCCACAAGACGGTGGACACCTACCGCCAGCGGATGATGGACAAGCTGAGCTTGCACCGCCGCAGCGAGCTGGTGCACTTCGCGCTGCAGCACGGGCTGCTGGCCCCCGCCACGGCGTAAGGCCGGATCGCGGACTTCGCCGTCACGCCGGGCGGCAGCGGGCCAAGCGAGGGAAACGAGCGAGGGCGCGGAGGACTTCGACGTCTCCTGCGCCCTCGCTTCTCGCCGGCGTGTCCTCCGCGGGAAGCAGCGGCTGGCGAGCCTGCGCGCGGCTCCCACGCCCGCCCATCCCCCGTTCCCGCCGCCCGCGACACGGAGACGCCGCTGATCCCGGGCCGGGAGGGTTTCTCGCGCGTCCGGAGCACCATCGAGGACGGTGGAATCGTCACGACCAGCGTGGCGGCCGCTCCACACCCATGCATCCGGGCGTCGACAGCCGCGAGGCGGCCGCCCGTCCCACGACTCACGGGAGAAGTCCCATGCGCATGAAAACCCGCATCCAGGCCGGCGGCGTCATCATCGGTGATGGCATCGTCCTGGGCGACGGCGCGCCCTGACGCGCGCCGGCTACCCGGGGCGGTTCGGACGCCTTCCGGGCCGATGCGACGAGCCCTCTCCCGCGCCTGCGGGAGAGGGCTCGAATCATTCAGCGCTCGGGCCGGGAAGCCGCCCGAATCCCCTGTAGCCTGTCCCCTAGTAGTTCGTGAACAGGAACCGGTTGGGCGTACCGCCCTTGCGGCTGGAGCGGTGCAGGCTGATGGTGCCGCTCACGGAGATGCCCTGGATGGCGGACCATACCTGCGCGGGGGTAGCCGTCGGGTTGAGCGCCAGGTACTGCGCGGCCACCCCCGCCACGTGCGGCGACGCCATGGAGGTGCCGCTCTTGGTGACCACCTGGTTGTCCACCAGGTAGTCGGACGAGTAGATCGCCGAGCCCGGGGCCAGGATGTCCACGCAGGTGCCGTAGTTGGAGAACGACGACTCCGCGTCGGTGCTGGTGGTGGCGCCCACCGTGATCACGGCGGGGGCGCCCGCCGGCGCCTCGGTGCAGGCGTTGATGGGGTTCCCCACGAAATTGCCGTTCCCCGCGGCCACCACCACCGTGAAGCCGGCGTTCACCAGGTTGGTGGCGGCGTCGCGCACCGACTGCACGTTGCCGTACCCCAGGCTCATGTTCACCACCCCCGGCTTCAGGCCGTTCAGCCGGACCCAGTCCATCCCCGCGATCACCATGGAAGCGTTGCCGCCGCCGCTGCAGTTCACCACGCGGCCGGCCAGCAGCGTGACGCCCTTGGCCACGCCGGAGTAGGTGCCGCCCACGGTGCCCGCCACGTGGCTCCCGTGGCCCTGGCAGTCCGCCGCGCTGCCGTGCCCGTCGCCCACGAAGTCGCCGTTGCTGGCGTTGGGGATGTACCCCGCGCGGCCCACGTAGTCCAGGTGCGTGAGCTTGATGCCGGTGTCCAGGATGTACGCCGTGACGCCCGCGCCGGTGCTGGTGTAGGTGTAGCTCTGGTCCAGCGGCAGGTTGTTGTCGTCGATGCGGTCGATCCCCCAGGAGATGGGGTTGGCCTGCGTGGTGAAGAGCCGGACCTCCGCGTCGCGCTCCACGTACGCCACTTCCGGACGATGGCTCAGGGCGCCCGCCTGCGCCGGCGTCATCCGGGCCGAGAACCCCTGCAGCACCGAGGTGAACACGCGCTCGGGCCGCGCGCGTACGCCCTGCGCCACCTTCTCGATGCGTGCGGTGCGCTCGGCGAGGGGAGCTTCGTCGCCTTCTTCGCGCAGCACCACGATGTAGTCGGCCGTTCCGTCCGGCCGCGTCGCGGCGGCATCGGCGGCGGAGGGCGCGGGCGGCTGCACCACGTCGGCGCACGCGGCCAGGGTCAGCAAGGCGATGGACGAGAGTACACGCTTCATGTGGGGGGTCCTCCAGCGAGTTAGGAGAGGGAGCCCGGGCGGGGAGGGAGGTGGCCCGGAGAAGGCCCCGAGAAGGGCCAGTCGTCCAGGATACGCGCGGAACCCTCCCCGGACAAGCCTTTTTCGTCGCACCTGGGCCCCGAAGGCCAATTTCTGCTACCAGCGCGGCGGAAAGGGGCCCAAAGATGTCGGACCGCGCCCCCGGCGGATCGGGTGCGCAGGACGCTCGATGGCGGTCGTTTGTCCACTGCGTCCTTCTCCCTTTCCCTGCGCCCTCTGGGCCGGAACCGTCGCAGGCCGCCGATGAGGCGAACGCCATGCATCGGCATGGGTGGCAGACAACTTGCCCGCGATTCCGGGCCACGGCGAAGACCAGGACGCTGCCCTGGTGGCTGGCCGGCGGCACGGAAAGGTGCGACGTCCGCGAGCACTGCGTGACGGTGGACCGCGAAACGGGCGAGGCGCCGTGCCACGGCTGCGCGGCGCGGGCCCGGAAGGAGGACGGCTGATGGCGGCCCGATCGATCTGGAAGGCGAACGTCCGCTTCGGCGCGGTGGACGTGCCGGTGAAGATGTACTCGGCGGTGCAGGACCGCGCGGTGCGCTTTCGCCTGCTCGACGCCACGCGCCACCAGCCCGTGAAGCAGCACATGGTGGACCCCGGGACGGGCGACGTGGTGGAATCCGGCCAGCTCCGCCGCGCCTTCGTGACCGAGGCGGACGAGCTGGTGATGCTGGACGAGGAGGAGCTGGCGGAGCTCGCGCCGAAGGAGTCGCGCGACATCCAGGTCACCCGCTTCGTCCCGGTGGAGCAGATCACCCACGAGTGGTACGACCGGCCCTACTACCTGGGCCCGGACGAGGACGACGCGGGCTACTTCGCCCTGGCCGCGGCGCTGCGCAGGCGAAAGGTGGAGGGCGTGGCGCACTGGACGATGCGCGGCAGGGAGTACGTGGGCGCCCTGCGCGCCGAGGGCGGCTACCTGATGCTGATCACCCTGCGCCACGCCGGCGAGGTGGTGCCGGCGTCCGCGCTTCCCGCGCCCTCCGGCCGCGCGCTGGACGAGCGGGAGCTGGCGATGGCCCGGCAGCTGGTCGCGGCCATGGAGGATCCGTTCGACATCGCCGCCTACCACGACGAGTACCGCGAGCGCGTGCAGGACTTCGTCGAGGCGAAGGCGGCCGGCAAGGTGGTGAAGTTCCCCAGGGCGCCGCGCAGGAACACCGAGGCGGACCTGGCGGAGATGCTGGTGGCGAGCCTGGCGGCCAGCGGCGCCGGCGGAAAGAAGGAGAGGAAACGTGCCTGAGTGGGAAGAAGCCTCCGAGCAGGAGGCGGTCGCCCGGGCCTTCTGGTCGGGGACCATCACCTTCGGGCTGGTGAGCATTCCCGTGGCGCTGTACGCGGCCAACCGGCCGCGGGGCATCGCGACGCGGATGGTCTCGCCGGAGGGAACGCCGCTCGCCCGGCGCTACTTCGCCGCGAAGGACGGCCGCGAGCTGAGCGCGGACGAGATCGTGCGCGGCTACGAGATCGAGAAGGACCGCTTCGTGGTGGTGGACGACGACGAGCTGGAGCGGCTGGCGCCCGAGCGCACGCGCGACATCGACCTGCGGCACTTCGTCAGGGCGTCGGAGATCGACCCGATGTACTTCGAGCGGGCCTACTACCTGACCCCCGCCGGGCAGTCCAACAAGGCGTACCGGCTGCTGGCCAAGGTCATGCAGGACACCGACCGCGCCGGCATCGCCACCTTCGTGATGCGGACGAAGGAGTACCTGGTCGCCATCTTCGCCGAGAACGGCATCCTGCGCGCGGAGACGCTGCGCTTTGCCGACGAGCTGCGTACCCCCGCCGACATCGGCCTGCCGCCGCCGGCGGAGCCGAAACCCGCGCAGGTGAAGAAGATCGACCGGGAGATCGGCAGGCTGGCGGAGGCGCGGATGGCCCCGTCGGAGCTGGAAGACCGCGCCGCCGCGCGCCTCCACAAGCTGGTGCGGCGCAAGGAGCGCGCGGGGGACGACGTGGTGCACCTGGATGAGCCGGAGGAGCGCCCGTCCGACGTCGTCGACCTGATGGAGATCCTGAAGCAGCGCCTGCAGGGCGTGCGGGAGGACGAGGCCCCGCGCGCGCCGAAGCCGAAAGCGGCCCCGGCAGCGAAGAGCGGAAAGACTGCGGCGGCGTCCAGGACGAAGGTCAAGGCGACGCGCGCCCCTTCCACGCGGGCCAGGAAGCCGTCGCGCGCAAGGTCCTCGCGCGCCTCCGCCCGGACCGCGGAGCTGGGGGAGAGCAGCAAGGCCGAGCTGCTCCAGCGCGCCAGGAAGCTCGACATCCCCGGCCGCAGCGGGATGAGCAAGGATCAGCTGATCAGGGCCATCCGCCGCAGCGCGTAGCGGGATCCCCGCCTGAGCGGGTAAACCCGCCGCAACGACTGCGGAAAGCCCCGCAAACTGCGCGGGGCTTCAACGGCTCGGCGATGCCGCGGCTACAGTCCGCGCAGGCGGACTTCGTGACGTTGCAGCAGCGGTTTCAACCGCCGGGCGAGGGGCGAGCGGGACCGGCAGGTGTTGATCCCGCCAGCTCTTTCCCTTTCCGGCGTTTCGATCGACCGTCAGGCGAGGGGGCGGCGACGGCCACCTCCCGCCGTCCTCGCGCGAGAGGTTACCTTCATCCAGACCTCCACCGCCGCATTCCGCGACGGCGCAGCTCACCCCCGGCCCTCCCGCACCCGCTCCCGATGATCATCCAGCACGCCGTGACCGACGAGCAGATCGCCGCCACGTTCGACGTGATGCGGCAGCTGCGCCCGCACCTGTCGCGCGGCGAGTACGTGCCGCTGGTGCGCGGGATGATGGAGAGCGACGGGTTTCTGCTGGCGGCGCTGGCGGACGAGGGCGAGGTGCGCGCGGTGGCCGGCTACCGCATCATGACCATGCTGTACTGCGGCCGCCTGCTCTACCTGGACGACCTGGTCACCGACGAGCACACCCGCTCGCGCGGCTACGGCAGGCAGCTGCTGGACTGGCTCAAGGACGAGGGCCGCCGGCAGGGGTGCAGCGAGCTGCAGCTGATCTCGCGCGTGACCCGCGAGGGCGCCCACCGCTTCTATTTCCGCGAGGGGTTCGGGATCGAATGCTTCCAGTTCCGCAGCCGGCTCTAGCAAGGGCGGAGCGCTCCCCGGACTCCCACGCCCCGGCCGGCGCCGACCTGCTGCGCGGCGCCATGCCGCCAGACATGAGCGTGATGGCGGCCGTAAACCTGCCGGAGTCCGGCTGGCACGGAAGCCATCCCCGGGACTGGCCGGGCACTATGAAGCCCCGTTCGGCGACGCGACAGCGGCGCCGAGACGGGGCTTATGGTCGTTCCAGCCACGGGTTTCAACCCGTGGTTCCCGGCGCGCACCGGCGGGCAACCGCGGGATCGCACCGCCGTCTCACCCCGTGTTCCGCAGACCCGCCGAGATGCCGTTGATGGTGGCGGCGAGGGCGTAGTTCAGGTCGTCGCTCTCCTCGCCCGCTCGCTTGCGGCGGAGGAGGCTCACCTGGATCAGGCTCATCGGGTCCACGTACGGATTCCGCAGGCGGATGGAGCGGGCGAGCACGGGGTTGTCCTCCAGCAGCCGCCTCTGCCCGGTGACGCGCAGCACCATACGCCGCGTGCGCTCGAACTCGTCCTCGATCATCCCGAAGACGCGGTCGCGCAGCGCGGCGTCCGGCACCAGCTCCGCGTAGCGCCGGGCGATGGGGAGGTCGGCCTTGGCCATCCCCATCTCCACGTTGCGGACCAGGTCGTCGAAGAGCGGGAACTCCTCCATCATCTCCCGCAGCAGCGCCTCGTGCCCCGACCCGCGCTCCGCGAAGCGCTCCAGCGCGTGCCCCACGCCGAACCAGGCGGGGAGCACGTGGCGGCTCTGCATCCACCCGAACACCCAGGGAATGGCGCGCAGGTCGTCCAGCCCCCGCGTCTCCCCGCGGCGCGACGGGCGCGATCCGATGCGCGCGTGCTCCAGCTCGCCCACCGGCGTCGCCTGCTGAAAGTAGACGAGGACGTCCGGGTTCTCCGCGACGTGCCGGCGGTAGAAGGCGAAGGCGTCCGCGGACATCTCCTCCATCGCCCGCTCCCACCGTGTCTCCGCCTCCGGCGCGGGGGCGCCGGTGCGGGCGAGGGCATCGAGCGAGGCGGCCACCATCAGCTCCAGGCTGCGCTCCGCCAGCACGGGGTCGGCGTACTTCCAGTTGAGCACCTCGCCCTGCTCGGTGATCTTCAGCTCGCCGGCGAAGGCGCCGGGCGGCTGCGCGGTGATGGCGCGGTGAGTGGGCCCCCCGCCCCGCCCCACCGTCCCGCCGCGGCCGTGGAACAGCCGCAGCGTCACGCCGCACTCGCGCGCCACGCGGTGCAGCTCGCGGTGCGCGCGAAAGATCTCCCAGGTGCTGGTGAGCATCCCCCCGTCCTTGTTGCTGTCGGAGTAGCCCAGCATCACCTCCTGCCGCCGGCCCCACGAATCCAGCAGCCGCGCGTAGTCGCCGCGCGTCCACAGGGCGCGGCAGACGCCGGGGGCGTTGCGCAGGTCGTCGAGGGACTCGAAGAGCGGCACCGGCATCAGCCCCGGATCGCCGTCCCGCCCCGCCACCCGCACGCCGTTCATCTCCGCCAGGCGGACGACGGCCAGCACGTCGTCCACCGACCGCGCGCCGCTGATGACGTACGCCTGGACCGCCTCCGCGGGATAGGCGCGCTTCATCTCCGCGACGGTGCGCATGGTGTCCAGCAGCTTCATCGTGTCTTCCGACGGCGCGTCCGGGAGCCGCGTCTCTCCCGCGCCGCCGAAGAGCTCCGCCATGGCGCGCTCGTGCACGCGCGCGTGCTGGCGCACGTCCAGCGCGTGGAGGTGAAAGCCGAACGTCTCCACCTTGCGCAGCAGCGGCCCCAGCAGCAGGCGGGCCAGGCGGGCGCCGCGGTTCTGGATCAGGCTCTCCCGCACCAGCCCCAGGTCCACCGCGAAGTCGGAGGCGGCGGGATAGGCGTGGGGATGCGCGGGGTCGTCGCGGGCCGCGCGCAGCCGCCATCCCACGTAGCCCAGGAAGCGGCGGTACGTCTCGGTAGAGGCGCGGATCTCGGGATGCGGATCGAGCGACGGGATGGTGCGCGCGTACCGCTCCAGCGCGTCCGCCAGCTCCGGGGAGACGGGCACCTGCAGGGTGGATGCGCTCAGCCGCTCGGTGAGCCCTTCCAGCTCGCGGACGTAGTAGTCCAGGATGGTCTCGCGGGCCAGGCGCAGCGCGTGGCGGGTGACCTCCGGCGTGACGAACGGGTTGCCGTCGCGGTCCCCGCCGATCCACGAGCCGAAGCGGATCACCCGCGGCAGGTCGCGCGGGTCCGGCGCGCGGCCGAACGCCTGGCGAAAGGCGTCCGCCATCTCGAAGTAGAGCGCCGGCAGGGTGGGGATGAGGACGCCGGGATAGTAGTCCAGCCCCATCCGCACCTCGTCGATCACCGACGGCTGCCGGCGGCGCACCTCGTCCGTCTGCCAGACGGCGGTGATCTCGGCGGCGACGGCCTCCGCCTGCTGCGCGGCCTCCGCCTCGGTCAGCGGCAGGCGGTCCAGCCGCTCCAGCGCGTCGGCGATGCGGCGGCGCTTGAAGAGGATGGTGCGCCGCGAGACCTCGGTGGGATGCGCGGTGAAGACGGGGATTACGCGCACGCGGGCCAGGTGGGCCAGGACGGCGTCGGCGTCCAGGCCGGCGTCGCGCAGGCGCAGCAGGGTGCCGCGAAAGGTGCCCGGCTGCGGCGCCTGGTCCGCGCGCAGCGACTGGGCGCGGCGGCGGCGCTTGCGGTGGTTGGTCTCCGCCAGGTTGGTGAGGTCGAAGTAGATGGAGAACGCCTTGGTGAGGCGGTACGCCGCGTCGACGTCCACGCCGTCCACCAGCCGCTGGGCGCGGCGCATGGGCTCGTCGTCGGCCGCGGCGCCGGCGGGGGGTGCGACGCCGTCGCCGCTTTCCAGCTCGCGGTGGCGGATGGCGAGCCGGCGCAGCTCCTCCACCGCGGCGAAGAGCGCGTCGCCCTCCTGCTCGCGGATCACCTCGCCCAGCAGCATGCCCAGCGAGCGCACGTCGCGGCGCAGCGGCTGCTCCTTGAGGCCGGCCTCGTCCGCGGTCACCTCCGCCAGCCGCCGCGCCTGGTCCTGCACCTGCCAGAGGGGTTCGTCGGCCATGCGATCGGTCGGTGAGGTGGGATGGGGCCCCTCCCCCGGCCCCTCCCCGCACAAACTGCGTGCGGAGAGGGGAGAACGGCAACGGCGAACGGCCCTCACCCCCGGCCCCTCTCCCGCAAACTGCGCGGGCGAGGGGAGGCGGCCCGTCGCCAACCCCGACTTTTGTCTTCCTGAGGGAGGCGCCGCGCGGACCCAGCCCTTGCACACGACTCCGGCGCCGACCGAAGGATCTACCTTCCCAACCTGGGAAGCCGCCCCGCGCGGAGATCCGTCCCACACCACCCCTCCCCCGAAGTTGGGGGAGGGGTCGCCGGCCGTCGCGAGGAACGAGCGAA
>DASTNU010000677.1:0-2188 GCA_035720605.1 Longimicrobium sp.
GCCGGCACGATGCCGGCGGGGGCGGTTTTGCAGGGTGTAGCCTGTCCCCTGTAACCTCTCCCGTCGTCAGCTCACTCCCGCCGCCGTCTTCGCCCAGTCCAGGCGCCGCCGCAGCTCCTTCTCGCTCATCGTGCGGATGGCGAACTCGGCCGCCTGCATGCTGTTGAAGTCGATCGGCGCGGCCACCACGCCCGCGGGGTCGCCCGCGGGGCGAAAGGCCAGCTGCGCGCCGTCCCGCAGGTGCGCCACCTTCACGGTGATGGCGACCGCCTCCCACGTCTGCCCGTGCTCGTCGGTGATCGTCCGCATCGCTCTTCTCTCCTCCGGTCCCTCTCGCCGCTTCGGCGCGGCGGATCTGATGATGGGTGGTTGGTCAGCGGCGCCGCAGCACCCCGAGCAGGGTGTCGCCCACGGCCTCCACCTGCCAGCGGCGCACGCCGGGCACCTGCTGCAGCTCCTCCAGCGTCTTCGGCCGCGCCCGGCCGATCTCCTCCAGCGTGGCGCGGGGCACCACGAAGCCGGGGTCCAGCCCCAGCTCGCCCGCGGCGCG
This sequence comes from Longimicrobium sp., assembly GCA_035720605.1. Lineage (GTDB taxonomy): Bacteria > Gemmatimonadota > Gemmatimonadetes > Longimicrobiales > Longimicrobiaceae > Longimicrobium. The sequence continues at coordinate 551 of DASTNU010000677.1, forward strand.
GGTCCGCGCGTCCTTCAACGCCTCCACCCGCGCCTCCAGCTCCAGGTCGCGCTCCCACCGCGGGGCGCGGGGCCACCGCGGCAGCTCGTCCTCCGCCACCGCCTGGCCGCGCCTGACGGCGGCGATGATGTCGCGCCCCCGCCGCTGCGCCATCCCCTCCGATACGCCGGTCACGCGCGGCAGGTCGCGCACCTCGGCGGGGGGGCTGGCGCTCATCTCCAGCAGCGCCTGGTTGCCCAGGATGCGGAACGTCGCCTGGTCGCGCTCGCGCGCCACCCCTTCGCGCCACTCGTGCAGCTCGCGCAGGATCGCCAGGCCGCGGGGGGTGAGGTCGCGCGCGCCCTTGATGCGCATGAACGCCTCGCGGCCGTCCTCCGGCTCCGTCCAACGCGTCTGCTCGCGGCGCAGGAACTCCTCCTGGGCCCAGTGCAGCCGCCCCCGGGCCTCCAGCTCCGCCTTCAGCCGGTCGCGCAGGTCGGGGAGGTGCGCGGTGTCGGTGGCCGCGTACTCCTTCATCCCCGCGGTGAGCGGGCGCTCCGCCCAGTCCGCGCGCTGGAACTCCTTGGGGAGCTTGAGGCCCAGGTACTTCTCCACCACGTTCCCCAGCCCCAGCTGCTTCTCGCCCAGGAAGGCGGCGGCGATCTGCGTGTCGAACAGGCCGCTGATGCGCAGCCCCGCGTCGCGGTCCAGGATGCGCACGTCGTAGTCCGCGTCGTGGAAGATCTTTTCCACCGCGGGGTCGGCGAACAGCCCGTCCAGCGGAGACAGGTCGTCCACCGCGAACGGGTCGATCAGGTAGTTGCGGGTGCGCGACGAGAGCTGCACCAGGCTCAGCCGGTCGAAGTAGCGGTGGTAGCCCGCGGCTTCCGTATCGGCCCCCAGCAGCGGCTCGCCGCGCAGCTCCTCCACCAGCGACCGCAGCCGGTCGGTACCTTCTATGGTCTCGTAATCCATTCTCTCGCCGGTAAAGATCGCGCAAAATCGCCGCGCCCGGGGCCAGTCGCAAGGTCCGGGCTAGCCGGCGCGGCTGTACGGGACGCGGCGGATGCGCGAGATTCCATCCTCCGCCATCCGTTTTCCCCTCCGCCCGGTCCCGGAGATGCGCGTGCGCAGCCTTGCCGTCCTCGTCGCCCTCGCCACCGCCGTTCCCCTGGCCGCGCAGGAGACGCAGGGGTTCCACAGCCGCGCCGCCTATAGCGTGCAGCTCCCCGCCGGCTGGCAGGCGATGCCGGACGAGGAGGTGGATGCGCTGCGGCGGGCGGGCGCCGCGGCGGGGATGCCGTTCACCATCGAGGCCGCCTACCGCGTGACGGATGCGCCCACCGGCCTGCCCTTCGTCGCCATCGCGTGGATGGACCTGGGCCAGGCGATCACGGCGGAGCAGTTCGGCCAGGCGGTCATGGCCTCGCACGCGCAGGCGCAGATGCAGGCGGAGCTGGCCCCGCCCGCCGGGGGGCAGGGCGGCGGCATCGGCGATCCGATCTGGGACGCGGAGAACCGCACCGTCTGGCAGCGGTCGGTGCCGCCCTCCGGTGGACAGCCCGCGCCGCCGTTCGCCTGGACCGCGTCCACGCTGCACCCGGCCGGCCGCACGATGCTCGTCTTTGCCTACTACGGCGCGCCGGGCGAGGACGAGGC
>DASTNU010000678.1:0-2201 GCA_035720605.1 Longimicrobium sp.
TCCGCACCGACCAGCGCGGGCGGGGCACGCGGGGCACGGGGCGGCAGATCAGCAACGTGGGATACTACTGGGCCATCAACGACTACATGGGCGCGCAGGCGGCGCTGGACTGGCGCAGCCAGTCGTGGGTGGCGGTGGCGGTGGGCTACCAGTTCAACTGGAAGCGTCGGTTCCTTTCCGGCAGCGCGTCGCTGCAGCGCTTCTGGCGCGAGGAGGGGTCCAACCAGTTCACCCTGAACGGCTCGGGGAGCTGGCGGCCCAACGAGCGCACGGACCTCAGCACCTCGCTGAACTATGCCAGCAGCACCCGCTTCGAGCGCGACCGCGTGGTGGACCCGTTCCGCCAGACGTCGGAGGCCAGCTCCACCTTCTCGCTGAACCGGCGGACGGACTGGGGCACCATCACCTCCGGCGCGGAGCTGCGGCAGGGGATCTCGTCCGGCGACAACAACCTGCGCACGCGGCTGGCCATCAACCCCGAGACCATCACCCTGCTGCGCACGGGCGAGGGCGCGGAGCCGCGCTGGTACAACGACGCGACGCTCACCCTCAACGTGGACGGCAGCGCGGACCGCATCACCCCGGGCGACGCGCTGCAGCGCCGGCAGCAGGGGCAGCAGAACGCGGGGGCGTCGATGGGCGGCAACATCCGGGTGGGGCCCATCAGCATCGGCGGGGGGGCGCAGTACCAGCGCCAGTTCCGCACGGAGCTGGCGGCCATCGACAGCGCCAGCGCCGCGCCGGGCGCCGACAGCACCAAGCTGGGCTTCCTTCCCGGCTTCGGGACGGAGACGCTGAGCTGGAGCGCCTCCACCGGGTACGAGTTCCGCCTCATCGGCGCCACCCGCTTTACCCCCAACATCAGCCTGGCCCAGGCGGTGGCGCGGCACGACACGGGCTTCGCGGCGGGGGCCGAGCCGCCCGACAGCGTCGCGGACCGCTACGGCCAGTTCGTGGCGGCGCCCATGCGCGTCAACTTCGGCGCGGGGCTGCGCACCGAGCTGTTCGGCTTCTTTCCCGGCGTGGGCGGCTACGAGCGCTTTCGCCACCACATCTCGCCGTCGATGGACTACCGCTACTCGCCGCAGGTGCGGCAGACGGAGCGGCAGCGGCTGGTGCACGGGCCCCAGGGCGGGCAGCAGGTGAACGAGGTCACCTTCGGCCTGAACCAGACGTTCGAGGCCAAGCTGCGCCGCCCGCGGCAGGAGACGGACGCGGAACGTTCTGAGGAGCGCGCGGGGACGGGAAACCCCATGGCGGGCGACGCCGGCAACCCGGGCGCGCAGACGGACACGGCGCGCGCGGAGCAGATCCCCGGGCAGGTGACGCTGCGCGACACGGCGTCGGCGGACAGCGCGGGGCGCGGCGGCCAGCCGGAGCAGGCGCAGAAGGTCACCATCCTGGCGATCAACACCACGTCGCTGGCGTACACCTTCGCCCCGCTGGACACCCTGACCAACCCGACGCGGTTCCGGACGGCGGACATCACCAACACCATCCGGTCCGACCTCTTCGGCGGGCTGGACTTCACCATCTCGCACGACCTGTTCGACGACGACGAGGGTGGGCCCGGCGGCCTGCTGGCGGGCGGCAACCGGCGTTTCTCCCCCTTCCTGACCGGCGTGCAGACGTCGTTCAGCTTCGGCGCCAGCTCCGCCCTCTTCCGCTGGCTGGGCTTCAGCCGCGCCACGGAGGGCGAGCGGCGCACGGAGCGGGGGCAGACGCCGCGGGAGGAGGGGGTGCCCACCGCCGAGCCGCCGGGGTCGCAGACGGCCACCGGCCGGGGGCTGGGCACCGACGGCGGCTCGTGGAACGTGGCGCTCGCCTATTCGCTGCGGCGCACGCGTCCGCCGCGCGGCGGGGAACCGCGGACGGTGGAGGGAGGGAACCAGCAGGTGACGGCGAACGTCTCCTTCTTCCCCACCCGCAACTGGGCGGTGAACTGGTACACGGTCTACTCCATCACGCAGAACGAGTTCGGCACGCACGTGCTGAACTTCAAGCGCGACCTGTACCGCTGGCAGGCCAACTTCGACTTCATCCGCGCGCCCAACGGGAACACGTCGTTCTCGTTCTCCGTGCACCTGACGGACCTGCCGGACCTGAAGGCGGACTACAGCCGGCAGAACCTGGGCGCGGACCGCACGACGACGGCAGGGAGCGCGAACGACCAGTAGGGTGAAAGGGTGAAAGGGTGAAAG
>DASTNU010000679.1:0-2429 GCA_035720605.1 Longimicrobium sp.
GCCGGGATGCATCAGCGCCTCGACGTCTTCCCGTCCCAGCACCCTCTCGCACCGGCTGCGGGTGTCGCGCCAGTGCCTGAGCTGCGCCATCCACTCGTCGTCCCGGATGGCCAGATAGACCATGTACAGCCGCGGGACGTCCTGCTCGGAGCCCAGCATGGCGTCGAAGGCCTTCCGCTCCTCGCCCCGCAGCGCGCGCCTCGCCTCCAGCAGGTCCGTCGCGGTGCGCACGCCGATGCGGCGCAGGGCGTTCAGCGAGGCCTGCGGGTCCTCCTTCTCGCCGGCCGCGGCACGGACGTGCAGATACAGGATGGCCTGGTCCACCAGGTCTACGATGCGCGGCGTGGGAATGCGGGTGCGCAGCATCAGCTCCACCAGGTCGTGGTGGGCCAGGTTCTCCACGTTCTCGATCCCCTCCTCCAGCAGCCGCGCGCGGTCGTACAGGGTGATCCCCTCCAGCCCGGTGAGCGGGTCCTTCTCCTCCAGGCTGGGGATGACCCACTTCAGCGGGTTCCAGCTGGCGCGCAGGGTGTCGTGGATGACCGCCATCCCCGTCTCGGGGACCACCCCCACGAAGAAGGCGAACACCAGCAGCATCGCCGCGGGCTCCGCCGCGTCGGGGCCGCCCATGCGGGGAATGGCCGCGGCCACCCACGCCAGCACCACCGCCACGACGATGCGCATGCTGATGTGGCTGTACGCCTTGGGGCCAAGGTCCGCGCGCACGTAGCGGCGAAAGACCATGTTCAGCGTAAAGAAGTACGCGCCCAGGAAGGCGAAGGTGAACTCGGTGCGCCGGGGCACCAGCAGCTGGGCCAGCTCCATGGTCTGGACGTTCTCGGCGCGCGCCAGCGTTTCCTGCAGCGTGGGAAGGAGCACGGCCGTCCAGCCGAAGGTCATCAGCAGGGTGCTGATGAGCACGGGGACCAGGGCAAGGCTCAGGACCCGGCCGTTGCGCGCCTCGCCGTACACCTCGTCCGCCGCCAGCCCGTAGACTGCCTCGGCGTCGCCCACGGTCAGCAGGCTGCCGTCGATGCGCATCACCTCGCGAAAGAAGGTGGTGCGGGCGTTTCCCTGCCGGTGCCGCTGGAAGAGGAAGTAGAGCAGCGCGGGGAGCGTCGCCACGATCACCACGAAGGTGGTGAAGATCACCAGGAAGATCTGGCAGAGCGCCGTGATCTCCGTGCCCTTGCTCACGATCTCCTGGCGCTGCGCCCACAGCAGCACCCCCGGCACCCCCACGCCGATGCAGAGCACCAGCGCCATCCCCGTCCAGCGCTGCACGATGCCCAGCACGTGGTCCACGAACTTTCGCCGCGCGGCCCCGGACGGTTCCCGGCGCCAGAGCCACGCCCCCGCCGCAAGGATCAGCGCCCACAGCGCCGCCAGCGCCGCCCACAGCGCCGGCCGTTCCAGCCACGACGGGCGCGCCGCGACGGCGATGGCGGCGGCCGGGATGCTCCAGAACCCCACCCCCAGGAAGGTGGGATACCATCGTCGCGAGTGCCGGCGCGGGGCCAGGGACCGCACGCTCACCAGCCCGCGCGTGGTCCACCAGTCCAGCTGCAGCCGGTCCTGCTCCGCCTCGCGCACCCGCCGGGTGCCGAACGGCGGCAGGACCATGCAGCGGGCTCCCTCCTCCTTGAAGCAGATCCCGATGCGAAAGCCCGTCCGGTTCTCGATCACCCGGTTGCACGGCGGGCGGCGGGGGCTGACCACCCGCTCCACGCGGACGCGCTCCGGGGTGGGGCCGCTGGTTTCCTGGATGGCGGGCATGGCGTGCACCCGGGTGGGGGAGAAGGTGCGAGCGGAGCCGGAACGGAGAGGGGCCGCAAGGCGGATGCCGGCGGCCGTCATCTCGTAAACCGTGGTGGGAGCACGGCTTGGCACAGAAACACGCTGCGCGGCGGGGGACGCCGCAGGACAGGTGGGACACGGATGCCGCGGCGCGCGGGTCCCGGCGCGCCTCCGGGTCCGGCGTGTGGGTGCCTACCCGGGCAGGGTGCAGGTGAGGCGGGAGAGGGTGGCGGGGTCTTCGCGCTTGCCGCCCTCGCTGCTCAGCCAGACCACGCCGCCGGGGCCCACGTCCACCGCCTCGCCCTGCGCCTCGTCCAGCGGCTGCAGGTCGTAGCGCAGCGGCTGGCCCAGGCGGCCGGCGGCCAGCTCGCCGGCGCGGTAGAACTGCAGCCCGTCCAGCGTGCGCAGCACGAACCAGCGCCCGTCGGGCGACGCGGCCGCGCCGGTGACGCGCTCGCGGCGGGGCGCCCGCTCCGCGCGCAGCTGCGCCACGCGCTCCATGCGCGCCGGGGTGCCGGGGCGCGCCGTGCGCGGCAGCCGGTAGATGGCGATGGGCCCCGTCTCGCCCTTGGTGACCACGTAGACGGCGCCGTCGGGGAGCACGAACATCGCCTCCGCGTCGTGCGCGCCGT
>DASTNU010000680.1:0-6970 GCA_035720605.1 Longimicrobium sp.
TGCAGCGCCTGCCCCTGCAGGTGCCCGCGCTGCCAGACGGCGTAGTCGGCGTACTGGATGGGGAGCTCCGGCAGCTCCGGCTCCCTTCCCTCCGCGTACGCCGCGTAGGCCAGGTTCAGCTCGCGGTACAGCACCCCCATGCTCCACCCGTCGATGACGATGTGGTGCATGCACATCAGCAGCACGTGGTCGTCGGGAGCCAGGCGCAGGATGCGGGCGTGGAAGACCGGGGCGCGCGCCAGGTCGAAGCGGGTGTCCATCTCCTCGGCCACGCGCCGGCGCGCCACGGCCAGGCGCTCCTCCTCGGGCGCGTCCAGCGCCTCCAGCGGCACGGGAAAGCCGCGGAAGGGGAGCACCACCTGCACCGGCTCGCCCCCCACCAGGCGAAAGACGGTGCGCAGCGGCTCGTGGCGGCGGACCAGGTTCGCCACGGCCTTCTCCATGGCGGCCAGGTCCATGTCGCCGCGCATGCGCATGGCGCTGGTGGTGTTGAACGCCGGGTTCCCCGGCTCCATCTGGTCCAGGAACCAGATGCGCTGCTGCGCGAAGGTGAGGGGGAACTGCCGCAGCGGCCCCTCCTTGCGGCGCAGCAGCTCCGCCAGCCGCGCCCGCTTCTCCTCGGCGGTGAGCGCCGGGGCGGTCAGGGTGTCGGTCATGCGGGCATCTCCGTTTCCTCGCCCAGCGCGGCGAGCATGGCTTCCACCTCGGCGTCGCTCAGGGCGTCCACCCCCAGGTCCACCTCGCCGGCGAACTCGGCCGCGGCGGAGCGGTCGGCGTGGATGGCCTCCTGCGACACCCCCTGCTTTTCGCGGTACTCCGCCACCAGCAGGGCGTACTGGGCCACGGTGCGCACGGCCCACAGGGCGCGGAGGGGAATCTCCACCTTGCAGCGCTCGCGGATGCGGCTGACCATCTGCACCGCCAGCAGCGAGTCGCCGCCCAGGTGGAAGAAGTTGTGGTAGATGCTCACCTTCTCCAGCCCGAAGAGCTCGCGCCAGATGTCGACCATGATCTCTTCGTACTCGTTGCGCGGCTCGAAATGCTGCACCGGCAGGATGTGCTGCGTCTCGGGGGTCCAGATGACGACGTCCTTCTCGGCCTCCTCGTCGCGCACGCCCAGGCGAAAGCGGCCGCGCTGGAACGGGTAGGTGGGAAGCGCCACGCGGCGGCGGCGCTGCCCGTCGTAGAAGGCGCGCCACTTCGGCTCCAGCCCCTGGTTCCACATGTCGGCCACCGCCTCCCACAGCGTCTGGTACTCGCTGAGGTCGTCGTTGGCGTGCGGCAGCAGGTGCAGTACGATCTCGCGCGCCTCGCGGGCGGGGTGGCGGCGGGCCAGGGTGGCCAGCGAGCGGCCGGGGCCCACCTCCAGGAGGATGCGGTCGGGCTCCAGCATCAGCGTGCGCAGCCCGTCGTCGAAGCGCACGGTGCCGCGCAGGTGCTCCGCCCAGTAGCGGGGGTCGCGCGCCTGCTCCTCGGTGATCCAGGTGCCGGTGACGTTGCTGACGTACGACACCTCGGGGCGGCGCCGCTCCACCCCGCGCACCACCTCCTCGAAGCGGGAGACGATGGGGTCCATCATCCGCGAGTGGAAGGCGTGCGAGGTGTGCAGCCGCTGGCAGTGCACCCCGCGCTCCTCCAGCACGGCCTGGAAGGCGTCCACTTCCTCGTTCGATCCCGCCACCACGCAGAGCGCGGGGCCGTTGACGGCGGCCAGGTCCAGCTCCGCGGGAAGGATCTCGCGCAGCTGCGCCTCGGAGAGGGAGACGGAGAGCATGCCGCCGTGGGGCATCTCCTGCATCAGCCGGCCGCGCTCCGCCACCAGCAGCAGCGCGTCCTCCATGGAGAAGACGCCGGCCAGGGTGGCGGCCACGTACTCGCCGATGCTGTGGCCGATCATCGACTCGGTGACGTATCCCCAGTGGCGCAGCATGCGGGCGAGCGCGTACTCCACCACGAAGAGCGCGGGCTGGGTGAGCGCCGTCTGCTTGAGCCGCTCCGCCGCCTCCTCCGAACGCCCCTCGGCCGGGTAGATGACCTCGCGCAGGTCCACCCCCAGCCGCGGGCGCAGGATCTCGCAGCACTCGTCCACCACGTCGCGGAACGCGGGCTCGTGCGCGTAGATCTCGCGCGCCATCCCCACGTACTGCGACCCCTGCCCCGGGAACATGAAGACGCAGGGCGTCATGATGTGCGGGTCGGTGCGCGTCTTGACCCGCGTGGGATCCATCTCCTTGAGCGCCTGCAGCGCGTCGTCGCGGTCGCGGACCACCAGGGTGCGGCGCTGGCGGTAGAAGTAGCGCCCGGCCTGCAGGGTGAAGCCCACGTCGGCCATGCTGGCGTCGGGGTTCTCCTCCAGCCAGCGGATGAAGTTCTGCGTCTGCTCCTCGCGCCCCTTTTCCGTCATGTGCGAGAAGATGAGCAGGTGCCAGGGGCGCGCGGGGCCCGAGGGCTCGGGGACCGGCGCCTCCTGCAGGATGGCGTGCGCGTTGGTGCCGCCGATGCCGAACGAGCTCACGCCGGCGCGGCGCGGGGCACCCCCCGGCACCTCCCAGTCGCGCAGCCGGTCGTTGATGAAGAAGGGGCTCCCCTCGATCTCCAGCCGCGGGTTGGGCTTTTTGAAGTGCAGGGTGGGCGGGATCTGCCGGTGCTTGAGCGAAAGCACCGTCTTGATGAGCCCCGCCACCCCCGCCGCGGCGTCCAGGTGGCCGATGTTGGTCTTGACGGCGCCGATGGCGCAGAACTCCGTGCGGTCCGTCCCCCCGCGAAAGACCTGCTTGAGCGCGGCGATCTCGATCGGGTCGCCCAGCGAGGTGCCGGTGCCGTGGGCCTCGATGTACTGCAGGTCGTCGGGGGTCACGCCGGCCACCGCCTGCGCCTCGGCGATCACGTCGGCCTGGCCGTCGATGCTGGGCGCGGTGTAGCCCACCTTGAGCTGCCCGTCGTTGTTGACGGCGGTGGACAGGATCACCGCCAGCACGGGGTCGCCGTCCTCCAGCGCCCGGTCCAGCCGCTTGAGGCAGACGACGCCCACCCCCTCGCCCTCGATGGTCCCCTGCGCGTCGGCGTCGAAGGCGCGGCAGTGGCCGTCGGGGGACATGATGTGCCCCTCCTCGTACATGTACCCGCGGGTGCCGGGGGTCCAGATGGAGGCGCCGCCGGCCAGCGCGATGGAGCACTCGCCGTTCAGCAGCGACTGCACGGCCTGGTGCACGGCCACCAGCGACGTGCTGCACGCCGTCTGGATGTTCATGCTGGGCCCGCGCAGCTGCATGCGGTACGAGACGTGGGTGGTGAGGAAGTCGTTGTTGGTGAAGAGCATGCGCGTCCACGCGCTGGTGCCGGCCAGCAGCTGCGGGTCCTTGAGCAGGTAGTACAGCATGTAGGTGGGCATGCTGGCGCCGGCGTACACGCCGATGGAGCCCTCGTAGGTCACGGGGTCGTAGCCGGCGGATTCCAGCGCCTCCCAGCTCGCCTCCAGGAACAGGCGCTGCTGCGGGTCCATCATCTGCGCCTGCTTGACGGTGAAGTTCCAGAACGTGGGGTCGAAGCGGTCGACGTCCTGCAGCGCGGCCCGCGACTTCACGTAGCGAGGGTTGTTGATGTGCTCCTCCGGGACGCCCCCCGCGCGCAGCTCGTCGTCGGTGAAGACGGTGGTGCCTTCCACGCCGTCGCGCAGGTTGGCCCAGAACTCGTCGATGTTCGCGGCCCTGGGAAAACGCCCCGCCATGCCGATCACGGCCACGGCGGTACCGGGGAAGTCGTGGGTGCCGTTGCTGCTCATCTTCACTGCTCCTGGGGTTGAAACTGCCGCGCGGCGGCGTGGTGTCCGGGTCCGGTGCAACGGACGTATGTGTCTGTGACCTGCTCGGGTCTATCGAACCTCAGCCATCCGGCCGACGAATCGGCGCGTTGAGACGAACGTCGCACTGCGCCCGCGGGGGCCCCTCCCCCCGGCCCCCTCCCCGCTCGTTCCTCGCGGAGAGGGGGAGAACGGCGGCGAGGCTCCCGCATCCCCAACCTCCCCCAGGGGTTTTGGGGGGGAGGTGGGCGAGTCTTGCGAGCCCGGAGGGGGCGAGCGGGGCGCGCCACGGCCCGCCACGCGCACGAAATTCATCTCCATCCTCCTCACCTTCCCGCGCCGCGGCGGGGGCGCTCGGCCAGGGAGGCGCGGCGGGCCTGGGCCTGCTCCGCTCCGCGCCGGCCGGCGGCGGGCTCCGCCGCGGCGGGCGGGGCGCCGTCGCCGGGCTCCAGGAACGCGGCCAGCGCGCGGATGGTGGTGTGGCGGAACAGGTCCAGCATCGACACCTCGCGACGGAAGGCGGCCAGCACGCGGGCGTGCACCCGGGCCAGCAGCAGCGAGTGGCCGCCGATCTCGAAGAAGTTGTCGTCGATCCCCACCTGCGCCGCCCCCAGCGCCTCGCGCCAGAAGCCGGCGAGGGTCTCCTCCACCGGCGTGCGCGGCGGCACCATGCGGTGCGCGGCGCGCTCGGGCAGCCCCGGCGCCGGCAGCGCCTTGCGGTCGGCCTTGCCGTTGGGGAGCAGCGGCAGCGCGGCGAGCGTGACGAAGGCGGCGGGGACCATGTGCTCCGGCAGCCGCTCGCCCAGCCAGGCGCGCAGCGCGGACGGGTCCGGCGCCGCGCCGCCCGAGGGGACCAGGTAGGCCGTCAGCCGCGGATCGCCGGGCCGGTCCTCGCGGACGACCGCCACCGCCTCGCGCACGCCGGGGTGCGCGGCCAGCGCCGACTCCACCTCGCCCAGCTCGATGCGGAAGCCGCGCAGCTTCACCTGGAAGTCGGTCCGCCCCAGGTAGTCCACCCCGCCGTCCGGCAGGCGCTTCGCCAGGTCGCCGGTGCGGTACATCCGCGCCCCCGCGGCGCCGAACGGGTCGGGGACGAAGCGCTCGGCGGTCAGGCCGGGGCGGCGCCAGTAGCCGCGCCCCACCTGCACCCCGCCGATGCACAGCTCGCCGGGAATCCCCGCCGGGACCGCGTTGCCGTGCGGATCGACCAGGTGGATCTGCGTGTTCGCGACCGGCCGGCCGATGGGAACGGAGGCGCGCGCGTCGTCCGCCCGGCAGGCGTGGTACGTCACGTCCACGGCGGCCTCGGTGGGGCCGTACAGGTTGTGCAGCTCCGCCCCCGGCAGCCGCTGGAAGAAGCGGCGGGCCAGGTCGGCGGGAAGCGCCTCGCCGCTGCAGACGACGCGGCGGATGGAAGTGCACCCCTCCACCCCCGCCGCGTCCAGGAAGAGCTGCAGCATGGAGGGGACGAAGTGCAGGGTGGTGATCCCCTCGCGCTTCACGACGTCCACCAGGTACGCGGCGTCCCGGTGCCCCTCCGGCCTGGCGACCACCAGGGCCGATCCGGCCGCCAGCGGCCAGAAGAACTCCCAGACGGAGACGTCGAAGGAGAAGGGGGTCTTCTGCAGCACGCGGTCGCCGGCGCCCAGGCCGTACTCGTCCTGCATCCACAGCAGCCGGTTGACGACGCCGCGGTGCGTGTTGAGCGCCCCCTTGGGCCGCCCGGTGGAGCCGGAGGTGTAGATCATGTACGCCAGTCCGTCCGGGTCCGGCGCGGGCAGGTCCACCGGCGGCGCGGCCTCGATGGCGGGCCAGTCGGCGTCCAGGCACACGGTCTCCCCCGCGTGCCGGGGCAGGCGGTCCCGCAGGCGCGCCTGGGTGAGGAGGACCGCGACGCCGGAATCCTCCAGCATGAACGCCAGCCGCTCCGCGGGATAGCCGGGGTCCAGCGGCACGTAGGCGCCGCCGGCCCGCAGGACCCCCAGCAGCCCCGCCACCATCTCCGCCGACCGCTCCACGCAGACCCCCACCAGCGTCTCCGGCCCCACGCCGCGTCCGCGCAGGAAGGCGGCGATGCGCTCCGCGCGCCGGTCCAGCTCGGCGAAGGTGATCCGCCCGTCCTCGCACACCAGCGCGACGGCGTCGGGCGTGCGCCGCGCCTGCGCCTGGAAGAGGCCGTGGACGGTGGCGTCCGCGGGGTACGCCGTGGCCGGCCCGCGGCTCTCCGCGGCCACCTGCCCGCGCTCCGCCGGCGTCAGCAGCGGCAGGCGGGAGAGGGGCGCGTCGGGGTCGGCGGAGGCGGCGTCCAGGAGCGAGGCCAGGTGGCCGCCCATCCGCTCGACCGTGGCGGCGTCGAAGAGGTCGGTGGCGAACTGGATCATCCCCTGCAGCCCGTCGCGCTCCTCCAGCGAGAGCCACAGGTCCTGCGTGCTGGTGGTGACGTCGGCCCCCAGGCGCTCCACCACCAGCCCCTCCAGCCCCAGCGGCGCGCCCTGGGCGTTCTGCAGGGTGGCCATCACCTGGTAGACGGGGGCGTGGCTGAGGGCGCGCGGAACGCTCAGCGCCTCCACCAGCCGCTCGAAGGGGACGTCCTGGTGGGCGAACGCATCCACCGTCGCCTGCTTCACCCGGCCCACCAGCGCGCGGAAGCTCGGGTCGCCGGACAGGTCCACCCGGACGGCGAGGGTGTTGACGAAGAAGCCGATCAGCGGCTCCGTCTCCTCCAGGTTGCGCCCGGCGGAGGGAGTGCCGATCACCACGTCGTCCTGGCGCGCGTAGCGGCCCAGGAGCGCGGCCCAACCCGCCAGCAGCGCCATGAAGTCGGTGGCGCCCTCCGTGCGGGCCACGGCGGCCATCCGCTCGACGGTCTCCCTGGGGACGCGGACGCCGAGCGCGGCCCCGGCGCTTCCCTGCACCGCCGGGCGCGGCCGGTCGGTGGGGAGCTCCAGCAGCGCGGGGGCGCCGGCCAGCGCGCGGCGCCAGAAGGCGAGCTGCCGCTCCAGCGCGGGGCCGGCGAGGTAGCCGCGCTGCCAGGCGGCGAAGTCGGCGTACTGGATGCGCAGCGGCGGCAGCGGCGAGGGCTCGCCGCGGGTGAAGGCGGCGTAGAGGGCGGCGAGCTCGCGAAAGAGCACGCCCGTGCTCCACCCGTCGGTGACCAGGTGGTGCAGGGTC
>DASTNU010000681.1:0-2996 GCA_035720605.1 Longimicrobium sp.
CGTGTGCGTGGATGGGACGCGGATCAAGTTGCGTGGATTCCGCGCCGTTGGCCAGCGTCCGCTCCATCCCTTCGTCCGATCCACGGTGGACGGCCGGCCTGCCGTACGGTAGGATGTGCACGATCCGTCTAGCGTGTGCCACCCTCTTCCCAGCGCGCCATGATCCTCGCCATCGACGAAGGCACCACGGGCGTCACCTGCCTGGTCATCGACCGCGACGGGCAGGTGCGCGGCCGCGCGTACAGCGAGTTCACGCAGCACTTTCCGCGGCCGGGGTGGGTGGAGCACGACGCGGAGGAGATCTGGGACGTCACCCGCCGCGTCACGCGCGTGGCGGCGGCGCACGCGGGCGCGGGGCTGGACGGGATCACCGGGATCGGCATCACCAACCAGCGCGAGACCATCGTGGTGTGGGACCGGGCCACCGGCCGGCCGATCCACCGCGCGCTGGTCTGGCAGGACGGCCGCACCGCCGACGTCTGCCGCGCGCTCAGGGAGGCCGGCCACGAGCCGGAGGTGCGGCGCCGCACGGGGCTGGTCATCGACCCGTACTTCAGCGCCACCAAGCTGGCCTGGCTGCTGGACCACGTTCCCGGCGCCCGCGCCCGCGCCGAGGCCGGCGAGCTGGCGGCGGGGACCATCGACAGCTGGCTGGTGTGGCGCCTCACCGGCGGCCGGCTGCACCTCACCGACCCTACCAACGCCTCGCGCACGCTGCTGTACGACCTGCACGGCGGCGCCTGGAATCCGGGGATGCTGGACCTGTTCGGCGTTCCCGCCGCCGTGCTCCCCGAGGTGCGCGCCTCGTCGGAAGTCTACGGCACCACGGCCGGGAGCGCGTTCGACGCCGAGGTGCCCGTCGCCGGCATCGCGGGCGACCAGCAGGCCGCGCTGTACGGGCACGGCTGCTGGGGCTCCGGGCAGAGCAAGAACACCTACGGCACCGGCGCCTTTCTCCTGGTCCACACCGGCGATCAGCCGGTGGAGTCGCGCCACGGCCTGCTGACCACCGCCGCCTGCGGCCCCCGCGGCGAGCGGGCGTTCGCGCTGGAGGGATCCATCTTCATCGCCGGCGCCGCCGTGCAGTGGCTGCGCGACGGCCTGCGCGTGGTGGAGAACGCGGGGGAGACGGAGTTCCTGGCACGCTCGCTGGATTCCAACGACGGCGTCTACTTCGTCCCCGCCTTCACGGGGCTGGGCGCGCCGCACTGGGAGCCGGGCGCCCGCGGGACGATCGTGGGCCTGACGCGCGGCAGCACGCGCGCGCACCTGGTCCGCGCCGCGCTGGAGGCCATGGCGTACTCCACCCACGACGTGGTGGAGGCGATGGAGGGAGACGCGGGGGTGCGGATCGGCGAGCTGCGGGTGGACGGCGGGGCGACGGCCAACGACTGGCTGATGCAGTTCCAGGCGGACGTGCTGGGCGTTCCGGTCCGCCGCCCCTCGATGGTGGAGATGACCGCGCGCGGCGCCGCCGGCCTGGCGGGCCTGGCGACCGGCTTCTGGGCCTCGCCGGAGGAGTTCCACGCCGCCCGCCCGGACGAGAGCGTCTTTCAGCCCGCCGCGGACGCCTCCGGCCGCGCCGCCCTGCTCTCCGGCTGGAGCCGCGCCCTCGCCGCCGCCCGCGCCTGGGCCGCGCACGCGGGGTGAGACGAGGAGCCTCAGGCTGCGGCTGTCTCGGATGGGAGCGGGTGGCCGGCAAGCCACTCGACGATGAACGAGCGCAGCTCCACGAACTGCAGCTCCGACACTCTGACGTGGAGCTTGCGGCAGATGCCCGGCAGGTCCGCGCGAAAGCGGTTGTAGCGGGCCCGGATGGTAGCCGCGCCCGGCAGACGGGCGTTCCCGTCGAGCGCCGTCGAGAGCATGGCCCTCACCGCGGCGACCGCGGTGGCGGGGTCGTCGTGGTGCGCGCGGATGTCCTGTCCGGCGATGTCGGAGCAGAACTTCTGATAACGGTACGGTTCGCTGTCCAGCACCAGCGAGCGTTTCCGCTTCTGTGCGCCTGAGCCGTACTCCTGCGCGCCCAGGAACAGGCCCAGCTCCAGGGGCATGTTGAAGCGGGGAAGCCGGTTGGCCGCATCCAGCTGCACGCGCGAGATGTCGTGGATGCCGTACCTGCACTCGCGAATGATCCGCTTGATCTTGCGAATGCGTTCCTCTCCGCTGTCCTCCGCCTCCAGGGCGCAGCGTGCCTCGAAGCCGCAGTCGTAGATGGCGAAGACGAGTGCGTGGAAGAGCGGCCGGTACGCCGTGTCGAAGGGGCAGTTGAGAAAGATGCTGCGTTCGTACTTTCCGGCACGCGCAGCCTGGACGAGGAAGGGAGCGCCGGTTGCCGCGCTCCCTTCGTTCAGCCGTGCTTCCTGGGCTGCTTTCTCTGCCGCGCCTCCTGTGCTTCGCGGGCCGCCTTGACCTCCAGCACCGCCTTGCGGATCTGTTCGCGGGTAAAGCGGCCGGTCGGTCCGCCGGTAACCAGGGTGCGCCAAGGTTTCTTCGTCTCGGGCATGATGGCCTCCGTGAATGCTGCGCTCGAAAATCGAATGTAATGCCCCTGTCGCCTGCGTCCAGTCCCCCCGAAAAGCTCGTTCGCACGCAGGCGAAACGTGCCCGCACCGGTTGCGCCACACGCGTGCAAAGCGAGATCGGGGTAAAATGGTAACTGATTGGGAGATAAGCACATGCGAAAGCGCGACCCGGTGCGTTCCGGGCCGCGCTTTCGCGAAATCTTAATCTATCACTTCAACTGCGCGGATGGGGCCGCGCGGCGGGAGAGGGGGTATCAGGCTCCGGCGATCTCCCGATCATCCGGATGGCGCACCGGGAACTCGTACGTCCGAGTCCCTGGCACTCTCCCAAGCACCCCGCCTGCCACGATCGCCAATCCGCACAAGTTATTGTGATGTAAATGCTTAGTTTCAGCGCGCAAGCTGGCTTCCGTGTGAACCTGTCCTGATCAGTGGACACTTCCCGGAAAGGCGGCGGGACGCGCCCGCGGA
>DASTNU010000682.1:0-4211 GCA_035720605.1 Longimicrobium sp.
AGTTGGGGGAGGGGTCGCCCGCCGTCGCGAGGAACGAGCGAAAGGCAGGGCGGGGGAGAGGGCCCCCGCGGACGCGGTGAGAAGCCCCCTCCCCCTCTCCGCACGCAATTCAGACCGGACCAAGGGCCCGTGGATGGCGCAAACTGCGCAATTGTGCTAAATTTCGGGGTTTACGTGAAAAAGCGCGCAAACGACAGACGACACGCGATGCAATCGGACCCGGAAGTGAAGAGCCCGGGCCACTGCAGACACTCTCAAGGAAACGAATGCGATTCACCGAGTTGAACCTCGCACCGGAGCTGGTGCGAAACGTAACCGAGCTGGGTTACGAAATCCCCACGCCCATCCAGCAGCAGGCAATCCCCGCGGCACTCGAAGGACGGGACGTGCTGGGCCGGGCGCCCACGGGCACCGGCAAGACGGCGGCCTTCATGCTGCCCACGCTGCACCGCCTGCGCGGCATGGAAGGGCTGCGCTGCCTGGTGCTGTGCCCCACCCGCGAGCTGGCCATCCAGGTGGCCGACAACGCCAGGCAGTACGCCCGCGGCACCGAGCTGTTCGTGGGCCTGGTCTACGGCGGCACCCGCGTTGACGCGGACCTGCGCGACCTGCGCGCCGGCGTCGAGGTGCTGGTGGGTACGCCCGGCCGCGTGAACGACCACCTGGAGCGCGGCAACATCGACCTGTCGAACGTGGAGGTGCTCGTCCTGGACGAGGCCGACCGCATGCTCGACATGGGCTTCAAGCCGCAGATCGACCAGATCCTGCGCCGCTGCCGGCGCACCGGGCGCCAGACGCTGTTCTTCAGCGCCACCATGCCCAACTCCGTCAAGTCGCTGGCGTACGAGATGCTGCGCGACGCGGTGACGGTGGAGGCGGCGCCCAAGGTGACCACGGCCGAGGGGGTGGAGCAGTTCGTCTACCCCGTGGAGACCAGCAAGAAGACGGACCTGCTGCTGCACCTGCTCAAGGGCGAAGAGTTCAGCAGCGCGCTGGTGTTCTCCCGCACCAAGTTCGGCGCGGACCGCATCGCGGGGCAGCTGACGCGCGCGGGGCTCAAGGTCGAGGTGATGCACAGCGACCGCAACATGACCCAGCGCGTGCGGGCCCTGGAGGCGTTCCGCGCCGGCGAGGTGCAGGTGCTGGTGGCGACGGACGTGGCGCAGCGCGGCATCGACGTGGAGGGCATCAGCCACGTCATCAACTACGACGCGCCCAAGGATCCCGAGGGGTACGTGCACCGCGTGGGCCGCACGGCGCGCGCGGGCGAGAAGGGCGTGGCCATCACCTTCATGTCCGGCGGCGAGATCGGCGACGTGGCGGCGGTGGAGCACCTGCTGGGGTACCGCATCGCGCGAGTGAACGTCCCCGGCTACAGCGTCTTCGCGGACGAGAGCGGCATCGAGGGCGAGCCGCAGGTCACCACGGTGACCATGCCGGTGTCCAGGAAGGAGGAGCGCGCCTCGCGCGGCCGCCGCATGGGCAAGCACGCCGCCAAGGAGCTTTCGGCAGAGGAGCTGCAGAAGCTGCTGCGCGTCGGCACGGCGGCGTGAGGGCGCGGCGCTGGCCGTGGCCGGCGCGGGCGATGTAGATTGACGGACGAGACACGGGGCGGTTCCTTCGCGGGGCCGCCCCGTTTTTCGCGTGTGGAGGGTCGGGAACGTGGTGGGCGGACGGGTTGTGCACGATGAAGTCGCCCGCCGGCGTGCCGTCGCCCGCGGTCTCCACCGGCAGCGTCATCTTGGCCACGTGCGGGTGGGGGAGGATTTGGGCAGGGGACGGTTTTACCCCACGGCCCGCTGCGCGGGAGGCCCTCTCCCCCGCCCGGCCTTTCGCTCGTTCCTCGCGACGGCGGGCGACCCCTCCCCCAACTTCGGGGGAGGGGTGGTCGGGAACGTTCGGTCCGCTCCGGATGGTTGAGCGCGAGGGGCTGGCGCCGCAGCGAGGTGCCCGTCGCGTCATTCGGATCCGTCGTTCACGCCCACCGCGTTCCCGGTCGCGTCCCTTCGGCGCTGTGATTGCATCGACCATCCGCGCGTTCCATCGACCCGATTCGCCTGAATGACGGACCCGAGCCCGCACGAGCCGGAGAACATCTACCGGGGTGGCTGGTTTCCCGCGCTGCGCGAGCGGCTGCGGGAGGCGGGCCGCTACGCGCGCCAGCTCGTGCTGGACCCCGGGGTCGCGCTGCCCAGGGCCGCGCGCGCGCTGCGCGCGTCGCTGCGGCGCGACGCGGAGTTCTTCGGCTCGATCATCCGCTTCTTCACGCGCGGGATCGCGACGGGGGTGCGAAACCCCAGGTACCGCCGCTGGATCCTCTCCCTCTTCGTCCTGCTGGGCTTCGCACTCACCTTCAGCTGGCAGCGCTGCGGCATCCGCGGCTGTCCCGACGTGGGGCGGCTGGCCAGCCTGCAGCCCGGCGGCAACGCGCTGGTCTACGACGCGCGCGGCACCGTGATCGCCGACCTGTCGCCCACCCGCTGGCAGGTGGTGGACATCGACCGGCTTCCCGACTACGCGGGCGAGGCGTTCGTCGCGGTGGAGGACCAGAACTTCTACCGTCACAGGGGCGTGCACTGGCCGCGCTTCCTCGCCCAGACGGCCCGCAACCTCATCCCGGGACAGCGCGGCGCCGGCGCCAGCACCATCACCATGCAGGCGGCGCGCAACCTCTTTCCGGACCGCCTTCCCGCCAGCGAGCGCACCATCCGGCGCAAGCTGCTGGAGATCCGCGTGGCGCAGGAAATCGAGCGCAGGTACGACAAGAAGGAGATCCTGCAGCTGTACCTGAACAACATCTACTTCGGCGAGGGGGTGTACGGCATCCAGTCCGCCGCGCGCGTCTACTTCGGCAAGAACGCGGCGGACCTGCGGCTCAGCGAGGCGGCGCTCCTCGCCGGCCTTCCCAAGGCGCCGACGAGCTACAATCCCCGCCGCAACCTGGAGCGCTCCGTCCAGCGCCGGAACCTGGTGCTGTCGCTGATGGCGGCGCAGGGGCGCATCACCGCGGAGGACGCGGCGGAATCGAGGGAGGCGCCCGTCCGCCTGGCCCGCTGGCGGCCGGAAGAGCGGCGCCGCAGCCGCGCGCCGTACTTTACCGAGGCCGTGCGCCGCCAGCTGGAGGCGCAGCTGGGCGACGCGCTGTACCAGGGGGGGATGCGCATCCACACCACCCTCGATCCCCGCGTGCAGGCGGCGGCGACGGAGCAGCTGGAGGCGCAGCTCCGGGCGATCGAGAACGGCGCGTTCGGCCCCTTCCGCGGGCCGCGGCGCTCGCAGTACCGCGACAGCACCGAGACGCCGTACCTGCAGGGCGGCGCCGTCTTCATGGACGCGCGGACGGGCGACGTCTTGGCGCTGGTCGGCGGGCGCTCGTGGGACGAGTCGCGCTTCGACCGCATCACCCAGGGGCTGCGGCAGCCGGGCTCCGCCTTCAAGCCCTTCGTCTACGCCGCGGCGGTGGCGGAGGGGGTCTCGCCCGTCGATACCGTCCGCGACGACACCGTGCGCTACGTGCTCCCGGGGAACGAGATCTGGATCCCCCGCAACTTCGACGGGCGCTACCGGGGACGGGTGACGGTGCGCCAGTCGCTGCGCCAGTCCATCAACACCGTGGCCGTCAAGCTCGCCGAGCGCGCGGGGCTGCCGGACGTGGAGGCCGTGGCCCACCGCGCCGGCATTCGCGCCGACATCCCGCAGCTCCCCTCCATCGCCATCGGCGCCACCTCGGTGCGGCCGATGGAGCTGGTGACGGCGTACACGCCCTTCGCCACGCTGGGCTACCGGGTGGAGCCGCGCTTCGTGACGCGGGTGGAGGACCGCGACGGCAACGTGGTCTGGCGCGCCCGCGTGCGCCGCCGCCGGGCGATGAACCGCGGGGTGGCGTTCCTGGTCACCAACATGCTGCGGGGCGCCATCGATCGGGGAACGGGCACCGCCGCGCGCGCCGCCCTGGGATCGGGCGTTCCCGCGGCGGGAAAGACGGGAACGACCAACGGGGCGACGGACGCCTGGTTCGTCGGCTTCACCCCGCAGCGGCTGGGGGCGGTGTGGATCGGCTTCGACCGGCCGCGGACGATCATCGACGAGGGCTCCGGCGGGCGGCTGGCGGCGCCGGTGTGGGGGCGCATCATGCGCTCGGCCATGCGCGGCCAGGAGGCGGAGACGTGGAGGGCGCCCGGCGGCGTGGTCCAGCGGCAGGTCGTCGCCTC
>DASTNU010000683.1:0-3716 GCA_035720605.1 Longimicrobium sp.
GCAGCGGCACCGTGACGGTGGCCAGCGCGCCGCCGCCCGCGCCGCCGGAGAGCTCGAAGCGGTGGCGGTCGCCGTACAGGTGCCGCAGCCGCTCGCGGGTGTTGCCCAGCCCGATGCCGCGCTTGGCATTGCCGTTCGGCCCCGGTCCGTCGTCGCCCACGCGCATCGTGAGCATCCCGTCCTCGCGCGACACCTCCACGCGCACGGAGCCGGCGGCGGCGCGGGCCTCCACGCCGTGGCGGATGGCGTTCTCCACCAGCGGCTGCAGGACCAGGTGCGGCACCAGCGCGTCCAGCGGGGCGTCGGGCGCCACGTCGACCTCCGTCCGCAGGCGGTCCTGGAAGCGGATGCGCTCGACGTCCAGGTAGCGGCGCACGAACTCCAGCTCCTCGCGCAGCGGCACCTCCTGCGCGTCGCGATTGCGCAGCGCCAGCCGCAGCAGGTCGCTCAGGCCCACGAGCATGCGGATGGCGGCCTGGTCTTCCTTGACGCGGATCAGCGACGCGACGGCGTGCAGGGTGTTGAACAGGAAGTGCGGATGGATCTGCATCTCCAGCGCCTGCAGGCGGGCCTGGAGCAGCTGGCGCTCCAGCTCGGCGGCGCGGTCGCGGCGGGCGGCGGCTTCGCGGTAGTAGCGCACCGCGTGGGCAATGCCGACCATGGACGCGTAGCTGAACACGTTGATGAACGACTTGCCCAGGAAGCGCGACACCAGCGAGCGCCCCTGGATGCCGCCCAGCAGCGGTCCGACGAGCACGTCCACCGCCACGTCCAGCACGGCGAAGCCCAGCGCGAACGCGGCGTGCAGCGCCAGGTTGCGGCCCCAGCGGCCTTTCTCCAGCGGAAAGCGCCACGCCAGCCAGAACATGGCCGGGGTGAACAGCGCCCACAGCCACACGCTCTCGAAGTTCCACGCGATGGCCGCTGCGGAGAGGGCCGGCCGGTCGCCGTACAGGCTGCCGAGCCACGCCTGCGTGACGCCGAACAGCCCCACCAGCGTCCATCCGCCGAACACGGCCGCGGCGGCGCCCCACGGCACGCGGCGGGCGCGCGGCGCGGCGGCGGACGCTTCGGCGGCGTCGGTCGGGAACGTGTCGGCGGTGGGGATCATCGGGGGATCGGAGGACGTCGGGAGCGCGGCGGAACCGCGTGCCGCATCCCTTGAGGTGTAACGAAGAATGCGCGGGAGGGCAAGCGGGGCGCGCCGATCAGGGGCTGCGAAGGGTGGATGATGCAGGTTGCGAATCTCATCCGAAATAGCCGCCCCGCGACCATCGAGTGAAGCCTCGCCCGGGCGGCTGAAGCCGCGGCAACAACGGCGGAAAGCCCCGCAAACTGCGCGGGGCTTCAACTGCGCAACTGCATCAATTACAACGCGTTGTCATCCTGGTTGTCATCCTGGGGGAGGCGCCGCGTGATCCATGCGTCCGGCACGGTCCCATGGCGCCGACCGAAGGATCTGCTATCCGAACCGGTGGCCCGCCGCAGCGCGCGGCCGCCCGCGCACCTGGCGGCGCGCGGGCGGTTTCTCATGGTCACGATGGTCCCGGCTGCGTGCGGGGTGTCGAGCGATCCGCGGCCTGGGCCGGATCGTGTCAGCCGGGCCACCCGGCGTGGTTCAGCCGAAGTTGATGGTCTGGTCCTCCTGGCACGCGAAGGCGACCCGCGTCCCGTTCACGTCGAGGACGGCGCCGAAGTGCTTGGTGTTGCCGGGCGCGGGATCACCGCCCATCATCGTGTTGTTGATCGTCACCACCCCGTTCGAGAGATGGTCGAGCAGGCCTTGCAGCTTCACCGTCACGTCGAACGCCGCCGACTGGTTCTCGTCGCCGTTGACGAGGGCCCCGTAGGAAGCCGCGACTACGCGGTACGTGGATGCCATTCTCCGTGCTCCTGTGTCAAAGGATTGTGGCCAGGCCGGCCGTGGTACATCACCCCCGCACTCCTCCCCTCAGCCGCGTACGTCGACGGTCTTGCGGTCCAGCCGGTACTCGTTGAACCGGCACCCGCCCAGCGGCACGTAGACCGAGCTGGGACGCGGCACGCCCGGCGCCGCGTACACGTTCACTCCCTCGAAGCGGGTGAACAGCGCGACGCTCCCCGGCACCAGCTCGCGCGTGCCGCTCCACTTCACGTACCGCTGCCCGGCGATGGTCAGCTCCGTCCCCGCGTGGTACCAGCCGAAGTCGCTGGCCGCCGGGAGCAGCGGGTACGCCTCGCGCAGCACGAACTGCCGGCCCTCGATCACCGCCAGGCTGTCGTCGTCCGCCGTGATCTGCCCGTAGACCTGGACCGGCCCGGACTCCCGCAGCACGCACATCTCGAAGGGGCGCAGCTCCACCGCGGTGCTCGTCATCTGCGGCGTGACGTCCGTCTCGTCGGCCACCGCGATGCACGGCAGCCCGTTCCTGGTGATGCCGCCGTTCACCATGCGGGTGAGCACTGCGTGCACCCCCAGCAGCTCGTCCGTCGGGGCCGCCAGGAAGGCGGCGGAGCTGGCGTCCAGGTAGTCGTCGAACGCGGCGAGCGCCGCGGCGATGCGCGTGGGCGCGGCGACGCCGGGGCGTTCCGGATCCATCCGCTCCGCCGCGGCCAGCAGCCCGTCCAGGCGGCGGAGGAGGGTCGCCGTGGCGGCCTCGGCGGCGCGGTCGCCGCCGGCCGGCACCAGCCCGGCGGCGATGCGCGTGCCGCTGCCGCGGCCGTACAGCAGCGCGTGCAGGTCGCGCTGCACGTCCGCGCGGATCGCGCCGATGCCCGCGCCGGCGGCGGTGAGCGTGCCGGCGGCCAGCGCCCGGCCCGTGGAGCCGGCGCTGGTGCGGACGCCCAGCGCCACCGGGCACGAGAAGCTGCGCACCGGCACCGCCTCCAGCCCCAGCATATCGGCGGAGGTGATGGAGACGAAGGTGGCGTCGGACTGGTCGATGCGGTCGAAGCCGCGGTAGACGATCTGCGCCTGCGCGGGCACGGCCGCGGCCAGCGGAAGCAGGAGCAGGGCGGCGCACGCGCGGCGCCGCGGCAGCGATGCGTTCATGATGCGCTCCGTCGCGGTGAGGTCAGGGGGATCAGTAGGGATAGGCGAAGCCGAATCCCATGCCGAAGATGGGGCGCGGCTCCGTCGTCACGTCCGCGGCGCCGATGGAGAACACCACCGGGAACCTGCGCAGCGGGGTGACCGAAAGGCCGGCGTTCAGGTCCTGCCCGGTCCACGACGCCATCACCGACGCGGGCTGCGCGATGCGCATGGCCACGCCGCCGAACACGCCGACGGTCTGCAGGCTGTCCAGGATGGCCCGCTCGCTGCGGAAGCGCCCCGTTCCCACTCCCAGGGTGGCGACGATGCTGCCGAAGGGCGCGCCGGGGTCGGAGTTGAGCGGCACCAGCTTGCTGGCGACGGCGTAGACGCTGGTCCCCGCGTCGGTGAAGGGCCCGTTGGGGTCCGTCTCGCCGGCCAGGCGCCCCCACCCGACGGCGTTCTCCCAGCCGACCGCGATGGAGGCGGCGCCGGGAAGCATGCGGTGCACCTTGAAGCTCAGCCCGCCGCGGCAGCAGCTGCGCAGGGTGCCGAACTGCGCCATCGCGATCTCCACCCCCAGGTTGCGGCGGGCGCTCCCCAGCCCCAGGCCGATCACGCCGCCGCCGTCCATCTTTTCGCTGTAGCGGGTGCGCGCCTGGACGCCGCCGCCCAGGAACACGTCGCCGTAGTCCGCCCCGAAGCC
>DASTNU010000684.1:0-4371 GCA_035720605.1 Longimicrobium sp.
CATCCAGGTGAGTGTGTGAAAACCTGACGTCCGGGTAGATGGGCGCGACCCGGGGTTTTCCCACCTGGAGGAGATCGGCCCGCCCTGCCGCCGTCTCACGCCGGCGGCAGCCCCGCCAGCGCGTGCAGGTGCTGGATGACGGCGCGCGCCGTCTCGTTCGCCGCGTAGCCGCCCTCGAGGACGGAAACCAGCCGCCCGCCGGCGCGCGCGTCCGCCCACTCCCGCAGCGCGAGGGTGATGGCGTACACCTCGTCCGGCTCCACCGCCAGCGTGCCGTGCGGATCGGCGGCGAGGATGTCGAAGCCGGCAGAGAGCAGCACGAAATCGGGGGATTCTTCGGGCGGGATGCCCTCCAGCGCATCGCGCAGCGCCGCCGCGAACGCATCGCCGCGGCTGCCGGGGGGGAGGGCGGCGCCGTCGAGCGGCGGATGATCGGAGGGGGGAGCGGGATCCGGAAACGACTGCGGATGCTGATGGATGGAGACCAGCCGGATTCCATCATCCACCCCGAGCACCTGCGCGAGCGCGGCGGGCTGGTGCGCACCCCACGCCACCACCAGCACGCGGCCGATCCCCCGCCGCTCGCGCAGGTGCCGCGCGGCGATGGCGACGGTGTTGAAGAGCGAGAACTCGCCCGCCGCGTCCGCGCGCGCGCCGCGGCCGGGCGGACGCGACAGCGCGAACCCGTTGCGGACCTCGCCGCCGAGCACCGCTTCGATCGCCGTCAGCGCGCACCCGACCGACGCCAGCACGGCGTCCCACGACGCGCCGGAGACGGGAACGCCGTCCACCTCCAGCGTCCGCTCGGCCAGCGCCGCCTCCCCCGCCACCGCCCGTACCCAGGCGATGTGCTCCCGCGTGTGCACCATCCGCAGGTCGTCCTCCGCGGCCGGGACTCCCTCCATCTGCCGCAGCGGCTCCCACAGCGCCACCATGTCGCGCTGCACCGCGCGGACGATCGCCGGCAGCCGCCCCTGGTGGTCCGGATGGCTCCAGCCGGTGTCGTGGCGCGAGGCGTCCTCGTGGCTCACGAAGGCGGTGACGTCGTGCATCCTCCGCTCACTCCTCCGGCGCGCCGTGGGCGTACTGGTCGGCGCCCATGAAGTGCAGCGAGACGTACGGCTCGCCGCCCACCACCCAGCTGTCGTGCCCCGGCGCCACGTAGAACAGGTCGCCGGCCGCCATCTCGTAGTACGTGCCGTCCTCCATGAGCACGGCGGCGCGGCCGGAGACCACCATCCCCACGTGCTCCACCTGGCACGTCGCCTGGCCCAGCGCGCGCCCCACGTGCTGGGACCACTTCCACCCCGGCTCGTAGCTGGCGCGGCCGATGGTCATCGCGCCCATGTTGACGACCTCGAAGCGGCCCTTCTCGAACGTCCGCGTCTCGTCGGGAGACTCGAAGCGCTTCAGCACGGTCTGCATGACGGTTCCTCAAGATGCGGGGTGGCTGGACGCGCAAGCTCGCGCCGGGCAACACCGGGCGTCAAGCTGTCGATCGGCCGCGCGGCGGGAGGAATCCATCTACAAAAGGCGACGGGACCGCACAGCGAGTGCAGCCCCGTCTCTCGTTCTCGTCGGGATCGACTACGTGCTCGCCGTGCACGGATCGGGAGCGGCAGCCGCGGGCGTGGGCGCGGCAACCGGCGCTGCGGCGGGCTCCGGAGGCGCCACCGGTGTGCCGAGCAGCCGTGGACCCGAGGAAGCCGACGAGGTCGTCGACCGGCGTGGGGAAGGGGCCGGACGCGAGCTCGCGCGGCGCGCCACCTCTTCCGCGTATCCCGGGCCGATGTAGCGGATCTCCGCCCCGGGCGCGCCGTCGCCGACGGAGCGGCGCAGGCGCACCTCCAGCCGCACGTTCTCCAGCGCCCACACGGCAAGGTCCGACTTGCGGCAGAACGGCGGCCCGTGCGCCCGCTCCGCGCGAGACGCCGCCTGCGTGAACAGCTCCAGCGCGTTCAGCTGCGCGTTCTCGGGATGGAAGTAGACCAGTCCCACCAGGCTGTCGCTCTTGAGGATGGCGATCGCCTGCAGGTGCCGGTTGGGCGACGCCGCGTGCACGTCGCGCCCGGCGCGGGTGAGCACCACGCGCAGCTCCTCCGCCTCCAGCTGCGTCGCGACCTCCGCACCGTTGATCCCCCACGGCAGCAGTGGCGGCAGAGAATCCTGGGCCTTCGCGGGATGCACCACGAGCACGGCCGCGCCGATCGCGGCGAAACGAAGCAGCGGTTTCGTCATCAGGGATGGGTGTGGATCAGGGGTGAGGGGGAGAAGATGCGGATAATCTCAGCCGGGGCGCCGTTCCGCGCAAGCCATCTGCAACCGTAGCAGATCACGAGGAATCCGGCGTCATATCCTGGGGCGTGGCACGTTCTGATACGGATCGCTTGGAACCTGCTCTCTGGATCGGAGGTGAACCCGATGCGCCACGTGATGTTCCACGCCGCGAGAGCCGCCGCGCTCCTCTGCCTCGCCGCCGCGGCGGCCTGCGCCGCCAGCGCCGACGGCGGACCCACCGGGGAAGATCCGTCCGGCACCCTGTTCTTCAGTCAGACCGAGGTGCCCAATGCCTACATGCAAGCACTCTTCGACGGACGCATCTACCGCGACGCCGCGGGGTGCCTTCGGCTGGAGCTGCAGGGGAACCCGCACGACACCGCCGTCTGGCCGTACGGCTTCACGCTGGACGACCGCGGCGGCGAGCTCCACGTGCTGGATGCCGGCGGCCGGTCGATCGGCCGGGTGGGCGGACACTTCCGGTTCGGCGGGGGCGAACAGGATTCCGTGAAGTGGCTGAGGGTAAGCGAGCGGCAGAGGGAGCTGGCCCGGACCCGCTGTCCCGGCAAGTACTGGGTCGTGGGCCAGACCGAACCCGGGTCGTGACGCCCCGATCGACAGGTTCCGCATGAGAAGCCCCGCGCGGTTTGCGGGGCTTCCCGCTTTTCCAGCCGCGGCTTCAGCCGCCCGTCACAGAACCGGCCGAAGCGCCGTCACGCCTCCCCACGCAGCCTGCGGACCGCCCACTCCGCGCCGGCGGCGAGCGCCATCCCGCGCAAGTCCTCCGCAGCGGTCACCGGGGAAAATCTCCCGAACCGGCCGACATATTCCTGGTCGGCGTTTTCTCGTCGCCGTTTCATGATGTGTCCGGGACAAACGCCTGCCCGTCGAAGTTCCCACGCCTCCATTCGCCACGAGGGGAAAATCATGCGCATCTCTCCGCTGTTGTTGACTTCCAGCCTGGTTCTGGCGTCCGCGACGCCCTCTCTCGCGCAGAGCTTTGCGAGCCGGATTCATGGAACGTGGCAAGGGGGATACTGCGGCAACAGCACGACGACGTTCCGCATCAGCACCCGAACACCCCAGCAAAGCTGGGTCACCGAACGCTGGTGCAACGCCTTTGCCTGTGGCGATCTCGATTACGTGATCACCGAGATCGACCCCGCCGCGCGAACCTTCGTCGTCCATGCACTCGAAGGGACGGCCTTTTCCTCCGGCGGCTACGACATCCACTTCCAGGTGTCCGCGGACGGGACCACCATGGCCGGAGCGTACGTCGGCCATCAGCGTTGCCAGGGCAGCGAACTATCGAAAGTATCGGCCGACCCGGGCTCCGGCCCGCTTTTCACGGCGTCGATCGCGCCTTTGCCGAGCGCCGATCGCCCCGCCGTCCGTTCCGCGAACATCCCGCCCGGGCTGCAACGCAGGGGGATGGCAGACGACACGGGGTCGACAGCCTGCCTCGTCGTCGCCACGGACGAGGAAACCGTCAACGATTACGACGCATACGGGCGATACGTCAACACATATGTAGTGGGTTCCATGCGGTGGGTGTACAACCGATGCACCCGCGCGGCGGCGTACTCCATGCCCGCGCGAGGCGATGCACGAACACGTGTGACCATCGCGTCGGGCCAAACGCACCACTGGGCGTGCTCCTACCGCGCCACCTATACCCCGTTCGTCGGATCTTCCACGGAAGTGGCCTACTGCGACCAGCGTTGGTAGGGCGAGATCGGCACGTCGCACATACCCTGGTCCGTCTCTACGCCTCCCCCCGCAGCCTGCGGATCGCCCACTCCGCGCCGGCGGCGAGGATCAGCGCCCAGAACAGCATCCACCCGAGCGGGAGCGGCGGGCCACCGCCGGCACCGTCCGGCGTGAGGAGACGGATCGCGGGGCGCAGCGAGTCGGCGGGGAGCATGCGGCCGCCGGACGCGCTCGCCAGCATGGAGAGCCGCGCCCAGCCGTCCGCGGCGGGGCCGGCCTCCGCCGTGGCGCGGTAGGCGGCGGAGGGCGCGCGGCCGGCGAAGGCGAAGGTGTACAGCCCCGTGTCCGCGGGAAGGAAGGCGCCGCGGAGCACGCCCGGCCGCG
>DASTNU010000685.1:0-2742 GCA_035720605.1 Longimicrobium sp.
CCCAGCCTGGTGCTGAGCACCGCGCGCGTCACGCCCACGGGGCTTGGCGGCCTGGTGGGGCCCAGCACGTCACCCGTGGGCGAGGTGCGCGGCCGGCGCGTGGCGGCCGAGATGCGCATCACCGTGCGCGCGGACACGGCAGCCAACCTGGACGCCGCCCTGCGCGTGCACACCCTGGCCCTGATGGGCACCGACCGCGTGACGCTGGCGCAGAAGGGAATCCTGCGCCTGGCGGTGGACGGGCTGGGCACGCGGGTCATCCCCCCGAGTGGCGGCCAGGGGCAGTCGCAGATCGCCAGCTGCGACGTCGCCGTGACGGTGCTGTACGAGTTCGAGCGCGCCCCGGCCGCCCCGGAGGGGATCATCCAGCAGATCCCCCTGGCGCTGGAGCAGGTGCGCAGCGACGACGCCGGCCCGCTGCTGCGGATGGAGTTCGACACGCAGTCGCTGGCCCGCTTCGACGTCGTCGACGACCCCGCGGCCACCACCGGCGCGCCGTCCAGCTGGGTGTGGGCGCCGGCACCCGGGCGCATCGAGCAGCGCGCCGCGATCGCCGGCGGCGCCAACAACCTGCCGGCGGACCGCCCCGGCACCTACCTGGTGCTCAAGCCGACGGAGCAGGCGCCGCTGGTGACGGACTTCACCCTGGAGACGTGGATGCAGGCCGGGACGCCGGGGGGGATCGGCGTGGTCTTCCGCTGGGTCGACGCGGCCAACTTCTGCTTCTTCCTGATGGACAGCGCCCGCAACGAGCGCGTGCTGGGGCGCAAGCTGGCCGGCCAGTTCGCCCCGCTGCTGCCGCCGTCGCGCGATGCGGCGAACGGCTTTCAGACGGGCCGCGGCTACCACCTGCGCCTGGCCGTCCGCGGCGGCGAGGTGGAGGTGTTCCTGGACGGGCAGCGCATCCTGGGCACCCGCGACCCCACCCTGGCGGGGCCGGGGCGCGTGGGGCTGATGTCCCGGGCGTGCAGCCAGGCGTTTTTCCACGGGCTGGGGCTCACCCGGCTCTGACCGCCCCACGCGGGGCAGACCCACCCGCCGGGGCACGGGCGCCCGGACGGCTACCACCCACAACAGGGAGACACGGCGATGGCCGAAGCGACATTTGCCGAAACGATCATCCCCGGAACCTTCATCCAGGTGCGGTCCGACGCGCTGATCAGCGTGGGGGGCATCTCCACCGGGCGCATTGGCCTGGTGGCCACGGTGGACGAGGCGGACCGGACGGGGGCGGCGGAGGAGACGCACATCCTCTCCTCGTACGCGGACGGCGTGGCGGAGTATGGCGCCTCGGACGCGTGGGGCACCGGCGCCAGCCGCATGAACATGACGCGCGTCCTGAACCTGCTGTACGCCAACGGCGCGCGCGTGGTCTACACCCACGCCTTGCGCACGGAGGAGAACGACCCCGACACCCCCGCCAACGAGGCCCGGCCGGGGAACGATGCCTACCTGGCCGCGTTCCGCGAGCTGCTCAAGGAGGACATCAACATCCTGGTGGCCCCGGAGCTCTCCACCAGCGCGGCGCTGTCGGTGTTCGGGACGCTGACGGACGAGGCGGAGACGCAGGGACGCGACGTGATCGCGGTGGTGGGCTCCGACGCGACGACGGTGGCCAACATCAAGGCGCAGGTGGCCACCAACGACCGCGTCATCCTGGTGGCGCCGGGGATCATGGCGTACGACGCGGGCGCCGGCGAGGAGATCGAGCTCCCCGGCACCTACTCGGCGGCGCCGGTGGCGGGGCTCATCAGCTCGCTGGGGCCGCACATCAGCCCCACCAACAAGGTGCTCAACGGGGTCACCCGGCTGGCGCGCCGCTTCTCGTACGGCGAGACGGCGGACCTGGTGGACAACCGGGTGCTGGTGCTGGAGCAGCGGCAGGGGGTGCGGGTGGTGCGCGGCATCACCATGGACGACGGCGCCTTCAGGCAGATCACCACGCGCCGCATCGTGGACTACGCCAAGGCGGGGATCCGCGCGGCGTGCAACCCGTTCATCGGCCGGCTGAACAACAACCGGGTGCGCGAGGCCATGAGGGGCACCATCGACGGCTTCCTGACGCGCATGCTGCAGGACGAGCAGCTCACCGGCTACTCGCTGGAGGTCACCGCCACCCGCCAGGACGAGATCGGCGGGCGGGTGCGGGTGAACGCGACCATCCTGCCCACCTTCAGCATCGACTACATCATGGTCACGCTGGTGCTGGAATAGCGCCGCGCCACTCCTGAATCCCATCCCCTTTTCCCGAGGATAGCGAAATGGCCAACACCCGAGTGTTCACCGGGGCGGACGGCTCCATCACCCTGGCGCCGGCGCAGGGCCCGGAGGGCGAGCTGGCGGGCGGCATCATCGACGCCAACGAGGTGCTCACCGTGGGGCGCGTGCAGAACGTGCGCGTGGAGGTGCACAGCGACGTGCGCCCGTACCACGAGATCGGACAGCGCTACGCCACCGAGCTGCGCTCCGGCAACATGACGGTGCGCGGCACCATCGGCCGCGCGTACGTGAACGGCGCCATGCTGCGCCTGCTGCTGGGCGAGGCGGCCGACGGGCGGCCCGCGGCGTCGTGGGTGCAGCCGGCGTTCAACATCACCCTCATCGTGGAGAACCCGGCCAACCCCGGCGTGCGCAGCACCCTCACCCTGAACGAGGTCAAGATCGAGGGGTGGAGCTGGTCCATGCCCGAGGATGACTTCGTGATGGAGTCGCTGAGCTACCAGGCGCTGTACCTGACCTCGG
>DASTNU010000686.1:0-3497 GCA_035720605.1 Longimicrobium sp.
GCGGCACGCGGGCCTCGCGGCCGATCCCGGCGCCGTCCCGCCCGCCCCCGCCGCGCCGGACGACGAGGCGGTGGAGCGCTGGCTGGACGTCGCGACGGCGCCGCTGGACCTGGAGGCGGAGCCGGCGGACGCGGGCTACGCGGACGCCGCGGCCCTGCTCGCCGGGTGCGCGCCGGCGCTGGTGCGCGTGCAGGGCGAGGACGGCGCGCCGCGCTTTCTCCTCCTCCTGCGCCGGGTACGCGGCGGCGTGCGCGTGCTGGGGCCGGACCGCCGCCCGCGGACCGTCCCCGTCGAACGGCTGCGCGCCGCCGTGTGCGCGACGCTGGAGCGCGCGGCCGCCCCCGACGTGGAGCGCGTGCTCCAGCGGGCCGGCGTGCCGCCCCGCCGGCGCGGGCGCGCGACCGCGGCGCTGCTGCGCGAGCGGCTGGGCGCGCGGCGCGTTGGCGGCGTGTGGATGCTGCGGCCGCGCCCCGGGGCACCGCTGCCCGCGCTGGCCGCGGACGCGGGGGTGCGCGGCCTGCTGCCGCGGCTGGCGGCCGCCCACGCGCTGCAGTACGCGCTGTGGGCGGGGGCCTGGGCGCTGCTGGCCGCGGGCGCGCTCTCCGGGCGCGTGGACGGCGCGCGCCTGGCCGGGTGGGCGCTGGCGCTGGCGACGGCGGTGCCGCTGCGCGCCCTTTCGCTCTGGTGGCAGGGGGTGCTGGGGATGCGCGCCGGCGCGGCGCTCAAGCGGCGGCTGCTGGACGGCGCGCTCCGGCTGCGCGCCGACGAGGTGCGCCACCAGGGCGCCGGGCGATTCCTGGGCACCGTGATCGAGAGCGAGGCCATGGAGTCGCTGGCGCTCTCCGGCGGGATGGCGTTGGCGCTGGGCGCGGTGGAGCTGGCGCTGGCCTTCGCGGTGCTGGCGGCCGGGGCGGGCGGGTGGATGCACGCGCTCTCGCTCGCCGCGTGGCTGTGCGTCGTCGCCGCGCTGGCGGCGCGCTACGAGCGGCTGCGGGCGCGCTGGACGGCCGCGCGGATGGAGATGACGCACGGGCTGGTGGAGCGGATGGTGGGCTACCGCACGCGCCTGGCGCAGCAGGACCCCGACCGGCTGCACCGCGGGGACGAGGAGGAGCTGGAGCGGTACCTGGCGCTCTCCGCCGCCATGGACGGCGCCGCCGCGCGCCTTCCCGGGGTGGCCGCGCGCGGCTGGCTGCTGGTGGGGCTGGCGGGCGTGGTGCCCGCGTTCGTACGCGGCGGCGCGGGGGTGGCCGTGGCGCTGGGGGGCGTGCTGCTGGCGTGGCAGTCGCTGGCGCGGCTGGGCCCGGCGCTGCTGCAGCTTCCGGACGCGGCGGTCGCCTGGTCGCGGGTCGGGGTGCTCTTTCGCGCCGCCGCCCGCCGCGAGGCGCCGGGGGCGTGGGAGGCGCGCGGGGACGCGGGGGCGGGCGGCGGGCCGGTGCTGGAGGCGGCGGGGCTGGACTTCGCGCACCCCGGCAGTTCCGCGCCGGTCCTCCGCGGCCTGTCGCTGCGGCTGGGGCGGGGCGACCGCGTGCTGCTGGAAGGCGCGTCCGGCGCGGGAAAGTCCACCCTGGCAGCGCTCCTCTCCGGACTGCGGGAGCCGGACGCCGGCTCGCTGCTGCTGGGCGGGCTGGACCGCTGGACGGTGGGCGCGGCGGAGTGGCGCCGGCGGGTGGCCACGGCGCCGCAGTTCCACGAGAACCACGTGCTCACCGGCACCTTCGCCTTCAACCTGCTGATGGGCCGCCGCTGGCCCGCGCTCCCCGCGGAGCTGGACGAGGCCGGGGCGCTGTGCCGCGAGCTGGGGCTGGGGCCGCTGCTGGACCGCATGCCCGCGGGGATGATGCAGATGGTGGGCGAGGGGGGCTGGCAGCTTTCCCACGGCGAGCGCAGCCGCCTGTTCCTGGCCCGCGCGCTCCTGCAGGGCGCCGACGCCGTGGTGCTGGACGAGAGCTTCGCCGCGCTGGATCCCGAGACGCTGGACGTCGCCTGGCGCGTGGCGGACGCGCGCGCCCCCGCCCTCGTCGTCATCGCCCACCCGTAGCGGACCCGCCCGCGGGTGTCCGCGCAGATGGACAGCGTGAAGCCGCTGCGGCGATTCCATCGCTCGTCGCGGACTCCGCTGCATCCTCGGCCCACCGCTCGTCACGCCCCCGCAGCCGGCGGCCCGCGCCCTTCGCGGATCGTCCCCCCGATGGCACAAACACCCCCTCCCGGTGCGTCTCATCACAGGAAGGGACACCGATCCGGTGCCCTTCCGGACCACCGTTCCACAGGGGAGAACCGATGCACACGACCACCACGCTCCGCGCCGGCGACGGCCCGGGGCTCGATCCCGACGGCTGACGGAGGCGGCAGATGCACACCCGCACGCACCTGCGCGCCGCCGTCGGCTCGGCGATCGACCCCGACGGCTGACGCGCATCCCATCCACCGATCGAGAGAACGATGAGCACCACGACCACGGTCCGCGCCGGCCGCAGCGGCGCGCTGGACCCCAACGGATGAGGGGGCAGGAGACGATGACCACCACCACGCAGCTCCGTGCCGGCGCCGGATGGGGGATCGATCCCAACGGCACGCCGGGGGACGGGGGATGAACACCACCACCACGATCCGCGCCGGCCAGGGGTCGATGCTCGACCCCAACGGCTGAGATCCGGCAGAGGAGAACGAGATGAGCACGCAGACCACCCTTCGCGCGGGCGCGGGCGTCCGCATGGACGACAACGGCGCACCGTGAGCGTGACGATGAACACCACGACCAGCATCCGCGCGGGCGCGGGGGCCCGCATCGACGGCAACGGCTGACCGGGAGCAGCGCGATGACCACCACGACCAGGCCTCCGCGCCGGCGGCGGCTCCGTCATCGACCCGATGGGGTGACGATGACCACGACGACGAGCATTCGCGCGGGCGTGGGCGCCCGCATCGACGACAACGGCTGACCAGGAGCACCACGATGAGCACCACGACCACCCTGCGCGCCGGCTGCCGGTCGACGATCGACCCGTGGGGCTGACGATGCGCACGACATCGCACATCCGCGCGGGCGCGAGCGTCCGCATCGACGACAACGGCTGACCAGGAAGCACGACGATGAGCACCACGACCAGCATCCGCGCCGGCAGCGGGTCCCACATCGACCCGCTGGGCTGACGATGAGTACGACATCCAGCATCCGCGTGGGGATGGGCCCGCGCATCGACGACAACGGCTGACCGGGAGAACGGCGATGAACGCCACCACCAGCCTCCGCGCGGGCAAGGGCTACGGCGCGGATCCCAACGGCTGACGGAAGGAGCGAGCGATGAGCACCACCACGCAGGTCCGGGCCGGCGGCGGCAGTTGCGTCGATCCGCTGGGCTGACGGGCGCTGCACGGAGGGGAAACGACGATGACGACCAGCACACGAATCCGCGCGGGAACGGGCACCTGCGTCGATCCGTTCGGCTGATGCGAGCCCCGCACCGCATCCAGCCCGGAGCGCCGGGTTGGTG
>DASTNU010000687.1:0-8905 GCA_035720605.1 Longimicrobium sp.
CCCGCGGATCTGCCCCTCGATGCGCCGCAGCCGCTTGAGGTTGCGGTCCTTCACCCCCGCGTCCACCCCCACCGCCTTCCGCCCGTCCGCATCCGCGGAATGGTCCACGCCGCACCCGCACGCCGCGGCCGCCGCGCCGCCCGCCTGGTTCTCCGCCTTCATCGACATCGATCGTCTCCCCGATTTTTCGTCCGTGATCGATCAGGCCAGGCGCACGCGCCGCAGCCGCAGGCTGTTCGTCACCACGCTCACCGAGCTGAAGGCCATCGCCGCGCTCGCCAGGATGGGCGACAGGAGCAGCCCCAGCGCGGGATACAGCACCCCCGCGGCGATGGGGATCCCCACCACGTTGTAGATGAAGGCCCAGAACAGGTTCTGCTTCATCGTGCGCATGGTGCGGCGTGAAAGCTCGATGGCCGACGCCACGCCGCCCAGGTCGCCGCGCATCAGCGTGACGTCGGCGGCCTCCATCGCCACGTCCGTCCCCGTGCCGATGGCGATCCCCACGTCCGCCCGGGCCAGCGCGGGGGCGTCGTTGATCCCGTCGCCCACCATCGCGACCACCCGCCCCTCGTCCTGCAGCCGCTTGATCTCCGCCACCTTCCCCTCCGGCAGCACCTCGGCCACCACGCGGTCGATCCCCGCCTCGCGCGCCACCGCCTCCGCCGTGCGGCGGTTGTCGCCCGTCAGCATCACCACCTGCAGCCCCATGCGGTGCAGCCGGCGGATGGCGTCGCGCGAGGTCGCGCGCACCGGGTCCGCCACCGCGACCACGCCCGCCAGCGCGCCGTCGATCGCGACGTACACCGGCGTCTTTCCCTCCGCCGCCAGCCGCTCCGCCTCGCCCCGGAGCGCGCCGGGATCGATGCCCCGGTCCCCCATCAGCAGCGCGTTGCCGGCGGCGAGCCGCCGCCCGTCCACCGTCCCCACCGCGCCCCGCCCGGTCACCGCGTCGAAGCCCTCCGCGGCCGCGAGCGCCATCCCGCGGTCCCGCGCGTGGCGGACGACTGCGTCGGCCAGCGGGTGCTCGGAGGAGGACTCGAGGGACGCCACCAGCCGCAGCAGCTCGCCCTCCGATACCGATGCGCCGGGCGCCAGGACCAGGTCGGTGACCGTCGGCCGCCCCTCGGTGACGGTGCCGGTCTTGTCGAGCACCACGGTGGTGACGCCGCGGGCCCGCTGCAGCGCCTCGCCGCCCTTGATCAGCACGCCGGCCTCCGCGCCCTTTCCCGTGGAGACCATCACCGCCGTGGGCACCGCGAGCCCCATGGCGCACGGGCAGGCGATGATGAGCACCGCGACCGCCGCCGCGAAGGCGCGCACCCCCGGCGCCGCGTCCGCCGCCACGAACCAGACCACGAAGGTGGCGATGGCGATCTGCAGGACCACGGGGACGAAGATGGCGCTGATGCGGTCCGCCAGCCGCTGGATCGGCGCGCGGGAGCCTTGCGCGTCGCGCATCAGCTTGACGATCTGCGACAGCACGCTCTCCGCCCCCAGCGTCGTCGCGCGGTAGCGGAAGGCGCCGGTGCGGTTGATGGCGCCGCCGATCACCCGGTCGCCCGGGGCCTTGGGGACGGGGAGCGACTCGCCGGTGAGCATGGACTCGTCCACCGCGCTGCCGCCGCTCTCCACCGTGCCGTCCACCGGCAGCCGCTCGCCCGGGCGGACGGAGACGAGGTCGCCGTGGCGCACCTGCTCCACCGGCACCTCCGCCTCCACCCCGCCGCGCAGCACCCGCGCGGTGGGCGGCTGCAGCGTCGCCAGGGCGCGGAGCGCGGCGCTGGTCTGCCGCCTGGCCCGCGCCTCCAGGGCGTTCCCCGCCAGGATGAGGGCGATGATGAAGACGACGGCCTCGTAATACACGTCGGGCTGTACGCCGCGCGCCAGGAAGAAGCCGGGCGCCACGGTGGCCGCCACGGAGTACGCGAACGCCGCCCCCGTGCCGATGGCGATGAGCGTGTTCATGTCCGCGGAGCGGTGGCGAAAGGCCGCCCACGCCCGCGTGTAGAAGTGCCGTCCCGCCCATCCCATCACGCCGAGCGTCAGCGCCAGCAGCCCCCAGGTGAGGATCGCGCGCGGCACCTGGTACAGCCAGGGGAGCGCGGACTGCAGCGCCGGGCTCAGCCATCCCATCACCCAGCGCATGAACGGGTCAACGGTGGCGCCGTGGGCGTGCTCCTCCGGCGCCATCAGCGGCATGGACGCCAGCATCGCCACCGCGGCGGCGGCGAAGCTCACCCCCGCCCTGCGCCGCAGGTCGCGGAACTCCTCGTCGTGCGCGCGGTCCTGCGCCGCCTGCTCGTCGAAGGCGCTGCGGCCCGGCCGCGGCAGCTCCGCGCCGTAGCCGGTGGAGCGGATGGTCTCCACCAGCGCGCCGGGCGAGGTGGCCGCGGGGTCGAACTGCACCGTCGCGTCCTTCGTCATCAGGTTCACCGCCGCGGAGTGCACGCCCGGCTGCTTTTCCAGCGCGCGCTGCACCCGGCCGGAGCAGGCGGCGCACGTCATCCCCTGCACGGGGATGGTGACCCGGTCGCCCGCAGGCAGCGTCGCCGCCGCCGGCTCGTGGGAGTGCGTGTGCGTCGTGTCGGACATCGATCTATCTCCCTTACTCCTCGACGATGAGCTTGCCGTGGAGCATGCTCATGCCGCAGGCGAAGTCGTAGGTGCCCGCCTTCTCGGGGCTGATCTCCACCACCGTCTTCTGGAAGGCGGGGAGGAACCGGCGGATGCCGAACCCGGGGATGACGATCTCCTCCGAGCAGCTGGACGTCTCCTGCCGGTCGAACACCAGGCGCACGGGTGTCCCCTTCTTCACGCGCACCTGCGAGGGCGAGTAGCCGCCCAGCACGGCGATGGTGACTTCCTGCACCCCGCCCGTGCCCGCCGCCGCCCGCGCGGCCGGCCCGTGGGAGAGGAAGAAGTACCAGTTGACCCAGGCGATGGCCGCCAGCCCCGCCAGCACCACCATCCACTCGATCCCGCTCATCGCTCGCTCCGTTTCGCGTCACTGCCCAATGCAGGATCGATACCCCCACACCCTATCCTGCGCTGGGTGAACTCTAGGTACCCCTCCCCCCTATGTCAAGAGGGGGGATTCGTGAGACGGGGGCGTGGGGCGCGCGAATGGAGGCGTTCCCGCCCCCCCCGTGCGAGGCGGCTGGGGAGCGGCAGGTGCTCTCGCGCATCTTCCTGGGGAGAACGAGAGCCTTGCGCCGGCTCTGCGATCGCCAAGGGAGCTTTCCGCGAAGTGGGGCGCCTGATCGGCGCCACACGCCAGGCTGGGCGGCGCCGGGCGTCACGTGTGATCGTGGAAAACGCTGCTGGGGGCAAGGTTTCGGGAAGACCAGGACAAACCGTCACACTATACAATCATGTTTGAATTCAAACATGATTGTATTCTATCCGGTCCGCTCAGTGCTTCGTGGCGGGAGGGACTGGAAGATGTCATCCAGCGTCCACAGGTAGACCTCGTCACGTGTGGCCCGGGCCGCCTGCAGAAACCGCTCGGTAAAGCCGTTCGCCGCCACGTACAGCAGCGGCGCCGCCGGTTTTCTTGCCTCGTGGGCCCAGCCCACGCCTGTTTGTGACAGCCGGTCCAGCATCTCCAGGTGCCGTGTGTGTACGCCCACGTCCACCAGCCCCTGTGACCATTTTATCGCGCCCGTCAGCACCCGCTTGTCCATCAGGACGGCGGCTACGTCGATCTCCAGCGGTGCGCGGTTCCGGTCCACTCCCTCCCAGCGTCCCCACTCCCGCACCAGCGGCAGGGTCAGGTGTGCCTGCAGGCGGTAGTACGCTTCTTCAACCATACCCTCGAAGATCACGCCCGTGTATGTATCCAGATTGGGCGCAATGTGCCGCTCCCACACCAGGGCCGGATCCTGCGTTGCCAGAACGCTCTCCAGCGGCGCCACGAAGTCGTAGAAGAACCGGAACGCCGGGTCCGCGACGCGGTAGCGAAAACGCTCCCGGGACTTCGCGCCCAGGTTGCGCCCCGCCTTCACGTAGTCAAGCTCGATGAGCCGCTCCAGCTTGTCGCGAAGGGCGGTGTCGGCCTCGAGCCCCGCCGCCTGCGCAATCTCGTTCAGGTCCGTGCGGCCCCCGCCGATAGCGCGCAGGATGGCCACGTACTTTGGAATCTCACGCAGCCCCTGCTCCTGCAGAAGGGCCGTCCTCACGAGCTCACGCACCTCGCCGGCGGGGTGAAGCATGAGCGAGACGGCGTTTTCCGCGACTGACCGGGCAGGGTTGATCGCGCTCAGGTAGCGCGGCGTGCCTCCGAAGATGCCGTATGCGTACGTCCGCTCCCGAGGGCTCGTGAATCCGGCAAGCTCCCCTGAAAACCAGTAGTTGAAAGGGCGCAGCCGGCACTGCCATGCGAAGCGGCCGTAAAGCGGAGAGCCGCCCTGGTTCAGCGCTTCGAGGGTGCGGACCGCGGAACCCGCGAGCACCAGCACCAGGGGACGCTGGGGGCGCCGCGCCTCCCATGCCGCGTTCAGCTCCGACGCCACCGTATTGAGCTCCGCGGCGTTCTCACCCAGGTACTGGAACTCGTCCAGCGTGATCACGAGCGGCTCGGGAGAGCGAAAGTCCAGGAGCAGCCTGAACACGCTTCGCCAGCTGGGATAGTCCTCCGCGTGGATTGGTTCGCCGGACCATTCCGCCAGCGCGGTGAGCAGCGCCTCGCGGTTCTGTGCCGGGGTGGTTTCCGCCGCGGTGAAGTAGAAGGCCGGAGTGTCCTTCCAGACCCGGCCAAGCAGGTGCGTTTTGCCGACACGCCGGCGCCCGTACATGAGAACCAGGTGCGGCTGTCCCCGCGCAAGCAGCTCCACCAGGCGCTGCTGCTCGCTGTCTCGATCGATGATCAACTCTGGATCGCGCACCAGGCCTCCTCTTCCTGCGCGTACGAATACAAACACAATTGAATACAAATACGATTGTATAAAACGTGGCGCGCGTGCGCAAGCCGCCCCGGGACGAGGCACTGGCGAGGATCCAGAGCGGAACGTGGCAGAGCCCGGTCGCTTTCAGGCGGACGGCGCTGCGCCAGGGTGTGAGGCCCTCAGGGGTCGCTGCAGTCGCGTTTGTAGCCGCAGTTGGGGCAGACGATCTTGCAGTGGTGGTCGTACATCGTCGCCCCGCACAGCTCGCAGACGTGCACGGACGGGATCTCGCGCCGCTTGAGCGGGACGGGAGAGGAGGGCTGCGGCGCTGCGGCGGACGGAGGGGGAGCGGCGGCGGGCTCCGGCGGCGGTGCGCGGTGGGCGTTGATGCGCGCGCACCAGCTCGGGTCGGTGAAGCTCATCCGGTCGCGGGCGAGGGGTTCAGGCGGCTGCGCCCACCCTGCGCTGCACCTCCTGCAGCAGGCGCCGGGGGTCGCACGGCTTGTTGAGCCAGCCGTCGCAACCGGCGTCCATGGCGCGCTTGCCCACGGAGCCGTACGGGTGCGCGGTCAGGATGACCACGGGGATGGCGCGCGTGGCCGGGTCGCGCTTGATCTCGGCCGTGGCGCGAATGCCGTCCATGCCCGGCACCGAGATGTCCATGAAGATCAGGTCCGGCAGTTCCGTACGCGCCTGGCGCACGGCGTCGGCGCCGTTGTCGGTGGCCAGCACGCGGTAGCCGCGGCTCTCCAGGTAGGCGGCCGCGATGGCCCGCATCTCGATCTGGTCCTCGACGATGAGAACCGTCCGGACCGCGTCGGCGGCCGGCTCGTACTTCTGGATCATGGATGTCCTCCGGAGGGGATGATTCCCTCCATTGTAACATCCTCAAGTCGTTGTGCGCCAGCGTTTTTGCAAGGAGTTTACACTGCAACCGCAGCGGGATGCAGATCGTGTAA
Source organism: Longimicrobium sp. (assembly GCA_035720605.1). Taxonomy (GTDB): domain Bacteria; phylum Gemmatimonadota; class Gemmatimonadetes; order Longimicrobiales; family Longimicrobiaceae; genus Longimicrobium. The sequence goes on from DASTNU010000687.1 coordinate 5,846, forward strand.
ACGCGCTATTCCCGCGAGGCCCTTTCCGTCACCACGATCATGGGGTCCAGCTGCTCCACCTCTTCCTCGGAGCCGTCGTCCCAGCGGACGGTGGCCCAGAGGGTCATCGCCTCCACCACGGCTCCCGTCCGCCCTCCCGCATGGCGCACCAGGTCGCCCGTCCGCATGTAGTGGGCGGACTCTAGCTGCATCGAACCGACAGGGAACGGGGAACAGGGAATCGCGGGCGAGAGGCCGCCCGGCTCCCGCGCCCGTCCGCTCGCCGGTGGACGGGTGCCATCAACTTGACCCTGCCGGTGCCGCGGGGCAACTTCTCCGCGCTCGAGACCGCATCCACCCGTACGACGGACCCGTGACCGCCGCGCCCGACGCGCCCATCGACATCGAGACCGCCCGCCTGCAGATCCGCGCGCTGGACGCGGGGGACGAGGAGCGGCTGCAGCGCATCTTCGAGGCGTGCGCGGACCACTTCGCGGCGCTGGCGGGGCAGCCCGCGCCGGCCGCGGACGCCGCCGCCCAGGAGCTGCGCGCCTGCGCGGCGACGCCGGGGCGGCAGGTGGCGGTGCTCACGCTCGCCGATACGGGCGAGGACGTCGGCGCGGTCGGGTGGTGGGCCGGGAACCCGCAGGCGGACCGCGCGCTGCTGGGAATGCTGATGGTCGTCCCGGCGCACCGCGGGCAGGGGCTGGCGCGCGAAGCGCTCGACGCGGTGGAGGTGTGGCTGGCGGGGCGCGGGGTGCAGGCCCTGCGGACGGCCTTCCAGCGCCGCCGGCTCGCCATCCATCCGGTGGTGAAGGCGCTGGGGTTCCGGGAGATGAGCATCCGCGACCACGCGGCGCTGGGGCTGGGCGGCGCCGGCATCAGCCTCTGGGAAAAGCCGGTGGGCTGATGTCGCGCATCGTCACCACCTTCGCGCTGCCGGACGCCGCGCTGCAGCTGCTCCGCCCGCTGGGGAGCGTCGGCGGGCCGGAGGGGTGGCGCGGCGAGCTGGCGGACGCGGAGGCGCTGCTCTGCCTGCTGACGGACCGCGTGGACGCGCCGGTGCTGGCGCAGGCCCCGCGGCTGCGCGTGGTGGCGAACGCCGTCGTCGGCTACGAGCACGTGGACCTGGCGGCCTGCCGCGCCCGCGGCATCGCCGTCACCAACACGCCGGACGTGCTGACCGGCGCCACGGCGGACCTGGCGATGGCGCTCATCCTGGCCGCGGTGCGCGGGCTCACCCCGGCGGAGCGCAGCCTGCGCGCGGGCGAGTTCCACGGCTGGGGCTTCCGGGACTACTTGGGCGGCGACCTGGGCGGGCGCACGCTGGGGATCTTCGGGATGGGGCGCATCGGCCGGGCGGTGGCGCGGCGGGCGGCGCCCTTCGGGATGCAGGTCATCTATCACTCGCGCCGCCGGCTTTCCGCGGAGGACGAGGCGGCGCTCGGGGCGGAGTGGGTGGATTTCGACGGGTTGATCGATCGCAGCGACGTGCTGAGCCTGCACGCGCCGCTCACGCCGGAGACGCGCCACGCCATCGATGCCGGTGCGCTGCGGCGGATGCGGCCTGGCTCGTACCTGGTGAACACCGCCCGCGGCGCGCTGGTGGACGAGGCGGCGCTGGTGGACGCCCTGCGCGACGGTCCGCTGGCCGGCGCGGGGCTGGACGTCTACGAGCGCGAGCCGGTGATCCACCCCGGCCTGCTGGAGCTTCCGAACGTGACGCTCCTCCCGCACGTCGGCTCGGCGACGCGCGAGACCCGCACGCGCATGGCCATGCTGGCGGCGCGCAACGCCCACGCGGTGCTCACCGGCAACCCGCCGCTCACCCCCGTGCCATGACCGAGCGCCTGCGCCGGCACGCGCGCACGATCCTGGACGCCGCCCTCGCCGCCGCGGACGCGCGCGCGGCGGTGGTGCGCGCGCTGGCGCGGGAGGGCGAGCGGCTGACGGTCGCGGGGGTGGAGGAGGTGGAGCTGTCCGCCTTCGACCGGGTGCTGGTGATCGGCGCGGGAAAGGCGGCGGCGCGGATGGCGGCGGGCGCGCTGGAGGTGCTGGGGGAGCGGATCGCGGGCGGGACGGTCACCACGAAGGACGGGCACGGCGCCGCGCTTCCGCGCATCGACGTGTGGGAGGCGGCGCATCCCGTCCCCGACACCCGCGGGATGGCGGGCGCCACGGAGGCGCTGCGGCTGGCGCGCGAGGCCGGGCCGCGGGACCTGGTGCTCTGCCTCCTCTCCGGCGGCGCGTCCGCGCTGTGGGCGTCGCCGGCACCCGGCGTGACGCTGACGCAGCTGCAGGAGGTGACGGACGCGCTGCTCCGCTCCGGCGCCACGATCCAGGAGATCAACACCGTCCGCAAGCACCTGTCGCGCATCGGCGGCGGATGGCTGGCGCGGGCCGCGGCCCCCGCGCGCGTGGTGGCGCTCGCCGTCAGCGACGTGGTGGGCGGCGCGCCGGACGTGATCGCCTCCGGCCCCACGGTGCCGGACCCGACGACGTACGCGGACGCACTGGAGGTGCTGATGGAGCGCGAGGTGCGCGCCCCCGCTTCTGTCCTCGCCCACCTGCAGGCCGGCGACGCGGGGGAGCTGCCGGAGACGCCCCGGCCCGGCGACCCGTGCTTCGCCCGTGCGTCCATCCACCTGATCGCCGGCAACCGCGACGCGCTGGAAGGCGCCGCGCGCGCGGCGGAGCGCCTGGGCTACCGGGCGCGCATCGTCGCGGACGACCTGGAGGGCGAGGCGAGCGGCGCGGGCGAGCAGGTGGCGCTGCTGGCGACGAACGCCCGCGCCGAGCGCGCGGCCGCGCCGCTGGCCCTGCTGCTGGGCGGCGAGACGACGGTGACGGTCCGCGGCGGCGGGCGCGGGGGCCGCAACCAGGAGCTGGCGCTGGCGGTCGCGATCGAGCTGGAGGGGGTGGAGGGGGTGCTGGCCGCATCGCTCGGCACGGACGGGACGGATGGGCCCACGGACGCGGCCGGCGCCTTCGCGGACGGCGGCACGGTGCCGCGCGGCCAGGCCGCGGGGCTGGACCCACGCGACGCCCTGCGCCGCAACGACGCCCATCCCTTCCTCCACG
>DASTNU010000688.1:0-5052 GCA_035720605.1 Longimicrobium sp.
AACGGGTACGGCGGCGGCGTGGCCGTTCTCGCGGCGCAGGCACGCCACCTCCTGCTCGCCACGCGCGACCAGCTCCTCGCCCCCGGCGCCGCAGCGCCAGTACTCGAAGCGCATGGTCACGCGGTTCTGCTCCAGCGCGCCCAGCCGCATCCGCACCGCCACCTGGTCCAGGGCGCGCAGCTCGGCCAGGTAGTCGCAGCTCACCCGCGTGGTCACCAGCGCCAGCCCGGCGGCCAGGTCGTCCAGCACGGCGGGGGCGTGGTCGCGCAGGAACAGCTCGCGGCAGCGCCCCTGCCAGCGCACGTGGTGGGCGTAGTAGACGTTCCCCACCAGGTTGGTCTCCTCGAACCCCACCACGTGGCGGTACTCGTACGCCCGCCCGGCGCCGTCCACCCTCAGGCGAAAGCGAGCGCCGGCTCGCGGCGCGGATACCCTTCCGCGGCCAGCCGCCGGCCGATGCGGTCGTAGACCTCGGGGTCGTCGGGCGCCCAGGTGGCCAGGCCGTCCACGTAGCGGTTGTACATGCAGAAGGCGGCGGCGATGAGCACCGTGTCGTGGAGGTCACGGTCGGTGGCGCCCTCGGCCCGCGCGGCGCTCACCTCGGCGTCGCTCACGTTGCGGCCGCCCTGCTGCACCTTCGCCGCGACGGCCAGCAGCGCCTTCAGCTTCGGGCTCACCGGAGCGCGCCCGGGGTCGGCGATCACCTGCTGGACGACGGCGCCGTCGTCCACCAGGTGGCGCGCGGCGGCGGCGTGCGACTGCGTGCAGAAGAAGCAGCGGTTCAGCGACGACACGTACGTGGCGATCAGCTCGCGCTCGGCGTGGGTGAGGCCCCCGTCGGCGCGCAGCAGCGCCTGGGCGAGCTCGTTCAGCGGGCGGGCGGTGTCGGGGTAGCGGTCCATCAGGCTCACGATCCCCGGGATTCCCTCGGTCACGTCCACGTGCGGCATGATGGCTCCTGCGAAAGGCTGGGGTGGATGGCTCAGTTCGCGCACTTGCAGTTCGACGCGGTGATCCGGAGCGTTCCGGGAAGGAGGCCGTTGGTCAGCGCGGACAAATCGTGGGTGGCGGCCGGCGCGGACAGGGCGAACAGGTCCCCCTTCGCGGGCGGAAACGCGGAGATCAGGCCCTCCGCGCGCCCCTTGTGTTCGTCCACCTGCTGCCCGTTTACGTAGGTGGACGACAGGATGGAGAGGACCATGCGGCCGGGGAGGTCGGCGCGGTCCGACATCGCCACCACGTAGCTGCCGAGGCTGCGCGTGGCCCGGACGCGGATCTCGGCCCCGCCGAGGAGCTCGCTCGTACCCACCGCCTCCCATTCCAGCACCTTGAGGTTCACGCGGCGGCGGCCCCGGCGGTCCACCACGGGGTTGGAGGTGCGCAGCCGGATGCGGCCGGCGCAAACCAGCAGCTCGCCCCGCTCACCATTCTGCACGAAGAACTCGGGGAGCGAGTAGATCTCGTACTCTCCCGCGGGGGGAAACTGGTGCGCGGGCGGCATCGGATCGAGCGGCGGTCCCAGGCGGCGGCTACGGCGTGTGGATGGCATAGGTGGTCGTCTCCAGGGTGATGAGCGGTTCGGCCTCGGATCGGCTCCCCTCCGGCTCCACGGCGCGATGTCGCACCGCGACGGCGGCCACGTGCGCCCCTCCGCCGGCCAGGCGGAGAGCGCAGGTCGCCACGGCGACGCCGTTCGCATCCATCGTCACCCAGCCGCCCTCCAGGCAGCGGGAGACGACCAGCGGGGCGGAGGGGTGCACGCCCGCCTTCTTGAGCGCCTCGCGCGCCGACCACACGCGGGTGGCCGAGGCGTCGAAGCGCTCGCCCGTCTCGCGCGCGACCTCGTCCGCCAGGGCGAAGCCGGCGGCGCCCAGCAGGTCGCGCCAGACGAGGGCCGGGCGGGCGGAGACGGGCTCCAGGTCGCACCCCAGCGGGGCGCGGCCCGCCACGCCCAGCGTCAGCTCGCCCGCGTGCGAGGCGGAGACGGCCAGCGGCACCTCCACCACCTCCGGCCGGCCGTCCATCCCCCGCCGCACCACCACCCGGGTCTCCGCGGCGTGGCGGATGGCGCGGTCGGCGCGCGCGTGGCGGTCCGTCTCCCCCCCGCCCCGCTCTACGGCGACCGCGAGCGCGGCACCGGGAAGGTGCTCGGCCGCGCACCGCTCCAGGTACGGGCCCAGCAGCGCCGGCTCCCACCCCCCGGCGGGGTCGAGCGGACCCACGCGGCGCAGGCGCAGCCCCTCCCAGCGCTCGCGCACGGTCCCGGCGTCGTCGGCGATCTCCAGGTCCCACACCAGCTCGGTGCCGTCGTCCGCCACCTCGCGCGCCCGCACGGCGTGCGCGTACGCCGGGTCGAGCGGCGCGGTCCACACGCGGCGCACGCCCACGGGAAGCACGCGCGCGTGGGGGATGCACGCCTGCACCGCGTGGACGGCCGCGTCGCGCGCGCCGGGATCGCCCAGCAGGAGCGCCCGCGGCAGGAACGCGCCGAACCACCGCGCGTCCGCGCCCGCCGCCAGGTCGGCGCGGCAGGCGCGCGCGCGCAGCCGGCGGTACGCCGACACGCGGCGGAAGCGGCCGCCGTGGAAGAAGAGCCCGCCGTACAGCGCCGCCGGGTCCAGCGCCACGGCGTCCCCGCCGGCCTCGTCCCCCGCCCCGCCCTCCTCCGCGGCGCCCGTGGCGGGAGGCCCGAAGCGGCAGGTGGCGCGCACGTGGTCGGCGGCGAAGGCGGTGGCGCCGCTGCGCAGCACCACCTCCACCTCGCCGGGCGCGCGCACCAGCGCGCAGACCCGCACCCGCACCCCGCCCGCCGCGGGGACCACCACCGGGCGCTCGAAGCGCACGTCCTCGAACGCCGCCGGCCCGTCCGCGCCGGCGAGCGCCGCGGCGGCCTGCGCCATCGCCTCCAGCGCCATCACCCCGGGCAGGAGGGGCTCGCCCTGCACCACGTGGTCGTCCAGGTACGGGTCGGTGGCGGCGGAGAGGTCGGCGTCGGCCACCAGCTCCACGCCGGGGACGTGCACCCGCGGGTGCTCCAGGAAGCGGAGGAGGGGAAGGTCGGGACGGTCGAGCGCGAGCGTGGGCGGCGACCCGAAGCGGCCGGTGACCACCAGCGACGCCGCGGCCGGCGGCGTGGAGGCGAGGCGGCGGAAGAGCGCGGCGCCCGCTTCCGGCGCGATGGGGGACACCCCCGCGCGCACCAGCGCGTCCAGCCGTCCCAGCCGCGCGCCCATCCCCACGCCGGCCCACACCGACCACTCCAGCGTCACGCACCGGCAGCGCGGGTGCGCGGCGCCGAAGCGCTCCAGCAGCCGCGCCAGCCACTCGTTGGCCAGCGCGTAGTCGCCGGCGCCGGGGAGCCCCATGCGGGCGATGATGGAGCCGAGCCCCACCACCAGCCGCAGCCGCGAGGGGTCCAGCGCGGAGAGCAGGTTGCGGGCGCCCCGGAGCTTGGGGGCCAGGGTGTCGAGCGCCGTCCGCGCGTCGAGGCCGGCGAGGAGCCGGGGGGTGTTGACGCCCGCGCCGTGCAGCAGCGCGGTCACCGGTCCCAGCGCGGCCTCCGCCTCCGCCACGGCGGCGCGCACGGACCCCGCGTCCGCCACGTCCGCGGCAAGGTAGCGCGCGCGGACCCCCTCCCCCGCGAAGCGCGCCAGCGTGGCCGCCACGGCGAGATCGTCCCGCGGCGAGCGGCCCAGCAGCGCGACGGCGGCGCCCGTCCCGCGGGCCAGCGCCAGGGCGCACTCGGCGGTGATCCCCTTCCCGCCCCCGCTGGCCAGCAGGACGTCGCCCGCGTCCAGCGGCGGCTTCGTGCCTGCGGCGGGCGGCGCCGGGCGCAGCAGGGGGACGCGGCGCACGCCGCGGGCGTCGTACCACGCCTCGGTGTAGCCGCCGGTGGCGCCCCGCACCTCGTCCGCCACGGTGCGCGCGGCGTCCGCCGCCTCCGCCGGCACGTCGGCCACGCAGACGGCGACGTGCGGCGCCTCCAGGTGCAGGGTGCGGGCGAGGGAGGCCGCGCCGCCGCCGTGCTGCACCAGCAGGAAGCGCGGGGACGAAAGTCCCGCGCGGACCCCGTCCAGCAGCAGGGGGAGATGGCGCTCGTCGGGGTCCGGCGGCAGGCAGACGGCCACGCCGCCGCCGGTCCCCGCGCGCGCCAGCTCGCGCCGCAGCGGCTCCGCGAAGGGATGCCCGTCGGGCGCGAAGATGCGCCACGCGCCCCCGCCCCGCGTCCCCGCCGCGGGGCCGCGCGGGAGCGGGCGCTCGACGAGCTCGACGGTGAAGGCGCGGACCCAGGGGCCCACCCCGGCGGGCGCCGCCTCGCCGTCCGGCTCCTCCGGACGGAGGGGAGCCAGGGCCTGCGCGGCCAGCGCGCGTGCGGCCCCGGCCACGGTGGCGTTCGCGTAGTCGGTGGGCGACGCGGGCGGCGGAAGCCGCAGGCGGCGCGCCGCCTGCGCCATGATCTCGCCCACGGTGATGGAGTTGAGGTGCAGGTCGGCGAGCATGCGGTGGTCGTCCCGGACCGCGGCGGCCGGAAGCTCCGCCCGCCCGGCCACCAGCGCCCGCACCACCTGCAGCGGCGCGTCGCCGGCGCCATCGCCTTCCCCCGCGGCCTCCCCCTCCGCATCGCGCTCCGCGCCGCCCGCCGCCACCGGCGCCGCCTCGCAGGGCGAGGCCAGGAAGACGAGCGGCCGGTCCGGATCGAACGGGCGCGCGAAGCGGTCGTCGCAGAGCGCGGGGAGCCGCACCGGTGCGCCCAGCGTCCACGCGGCGGCGGCGGCCCGGAGCACCCCGGCCAGCGAGGGGCCGCACGCGTCGGTGGCCACGGCCGGCGCGCCGGCGAAGGAGGAGACGAGGGTGGAGAGCGCGTGCCCCGGCCCGGCCTCGATCCACAGCTCCACCTCCCCCGCCGCGCGCACCGCGTCCAGGAAGCGGACGGGCGCCGTGACCTGCCGCTCCAGCAGCGCGCGCACGTCCGCGTCCGGGGCCAGCACGGCCCCGGTGACGGTGGAGGCCACCCGGCGGCGGAGCGGCTGGACGGGCTCGCGCGCGAGCCGC
>DASTNU010000689.1:0-3324 GCA_035720605.1 Longimicrobium sp.
GCGGCCGCCGCCGCGCTCCTGTTTCCGCGGGCCGCCGCCGCGCAGCTCCCGGATCCCGACGACCCCCCGGCCGACAGCGCCGCCGCCCGCCCGCGCCCGCAGGCGGCCACGCTGCAGGGAACCACGCCGACGGCGGCCCCGCTGCTGGACGCCCCGGTGAGCCGCACCGAGTACCGGCTGGGCGCCGGCGACGCGGTGGACGTGGCCATCTTCGGCGAGATCAACGAGGTGCACACGCTGGACGTGTCGCCCGAGGGGTCGCTGCTGGTGCCCGGGGTGGGGATCGTGCGGGTGCTGGGGCTGAACCTGGACGAGGCCCAGGCGCGGGTGCGCGACCTGGCCGCCCGCTTCTACCGCAGCGCCGACGTGCGGCTGGCGCTGTCGCGGGTTCGCACCTTCAAGGTGTTCGTGGTGGGCGACGTGCAGCAGCCGGGGATGCGCGTGGCCAGCGCCGCCACCCGCGTGAGCGAGGTGCTGGACGGCGACGCCGCCGACGGCGGCGGGCGCGCCAGCCAGCGCCGCCGCAACGTGCTGCTGCGCCGCGCGGGGGGCGACAGCGTGGTGGTGGACCTGGTGCGCTTTCTCCAGACCGGCGACCTGGCCGCCAACCCCACCCTGCGCGAGGGCGACGCCGTGATGGTCGCCGTCAAGGACGCGGAGGTCGAGGTGACGGGCCGGGTGCACTACCCGGGCAACTACGAGTACCGCCGGGGCGAGACGCTGGCGGAGCTGCTGGCGGTGGTGAACGGCAACGCCGGCTTTCCCGCCAACGCCGCCGACAGCCTGCGGCTGGTGCGCTTCAACGGCGCCGGCGACGCCGCCACGCTCGTCTTTTCGCAGGCGGAGGCCATGGGTCCCCGCGGGCGCGCCTTCCGGCTGGAGCCGTTCGACGCGCTCTTCGTCCCCGTGGTGGCGCACTACCGCCGCACCAACACGGTGGAGATCACCGGCGAGGTGATGCGCCCCGGCACCTATCCCATCCGCCCCGACACCACCACCGTCCGCGAGCTGGTGGCCATGGCCGGCGGGCTGGCCCCGCGCGCCTCGCTGGTGGAGGCCACGCTGCGGCGCACCACCGAGGAGCCGGCGCGGCGCAACGAGCTGGCGGCCATCCCGCCGGAGCTGCTGAGCGAGGAGGAGCGGCGCATCCTGCAGATCCGCAGCCAGGCGGACCCCGGGCAGGTGGTGGTGGACTTCGCCCGCATCTTTTCCATGGGGGGCGATGCCTACGACGTGCCGCTGCAGCGCGGCGACTACCTGAACATCCCGGAGCGCCGCATCGACGTGACGGTGCTGGGCGCCGTGCGCACGCCGGGGATCGTGCCCTTTACCCCGGACCAGGCGGTGGCGTACTTCATCCGCGAGGCGGGAGGATACGGCCGCCGCGCCGACCGCGGCGGCACGGTGGTGCTGCGCGGCCCGTCCGGGACGCGCATGGACTGGCGCGAGATCACCGCGCTGGAGCCGGGCGACGTGGTGGTGGTGCCGTACCGCGAGCGGCTCTCGTGGTCGGAAGTGCTGCGGAACACCAACGCCATCGTGGGAACGCTCACGGGCATCATCTTCGTGGCGCTGGCCATCCTGTGACCGCCCCGATCCCATCCCATCCATGCCCATGAACGACCCCGTGCCCCCTGCACCGTCGCTGAACGGAACCGGCGAGCCCGAGGTGCGGCTGCTGGACCTGGCCGCCGTGCTGCTGCGCTCGTGGAAGACGCTCGTGCTGTGCACCCTGCTGGGCGCGGCCGCCGCGGCGGCGATGGCGCTCACGCAGCCCAGGAGCTACACGACGCGGGTGGTGGTGGTCCCCTCGGTGGCCGAGGGCGAGGGGCGGGCGCAGCTGCTGGCCGCGCAGCTCAACATCCCCCTGCTGGGGCGGATGGGGGGCACCGGCCAGAACCAGAGCCTCATCGAGGCCATCGTGCGCAGCCGCTCGCTCAAGGACTCCATCGCGCTGCGGGTGGCGCCCCGCGCGAACGCCCAGGAAAAGGGGCGGCTGGCGGAGATCCTGCGGCAGACGGCCATCCGCAGCAACCCGCAGGACCGCTCCGTCACCATCGAGGTCACCGCGCCGGACCCGCGGCTGGCAGCGCGCCTGGCGAACGAGTTTCCCGACGCCATCAACGAGATCGCCACCCGCATCGCGGTAGAGACGGCGCAGAAGAAGGGGGCCGCGCTGGAGACGCAGCTCACCGCCGCGGCGGAGCGCCTGGCCCGCAGCGAGGAGGCGCTGCGCAACTTCGAGAAGGAGAGCGGGGCGCCGGCGGTGGAGGAGCAGGCCCGTGCGTCGGTGGAGGCGGCCGCGGAGCTGCAGCGCGCCGTGACCGAGGCGGAGCTGCGGGTAGGGCAGCTGGCCCGGGTGTACACCCCCGACAATCCCCGCTACCAGGCGGCGGTGGCGGACCTGGCGGCGCGCCGGCAGCAGCTGGCGCGCATCACCAGCGGCGGGGGCGCGCTGCTGGGGCAGAGCCAGCTGCCGGACGTGAAGATGGGCTACACGCGGCTGTACCGCGACTTCAAGCGCGACGAGCAGATCTTCGTCTCGCTCACCGCGTCGCTGGCCTCGGCGCAGGCCGACGCCAACCAGGACATGGCGGTGGTGACGGCGCTGGACACGGCGCTGGTCCCCGAGGCGCCGTCGGGCCCGCGGGTGAAGCTGATGGTGATGGTGGGGATGTTCTTCGGCGGGCTGCTGGGGCTGGTGGCGGCGTTCGTGCGCGAGTTCATGCGCCGCGCACGCCACGACCCGGAGAGCGAGCCGTTCTTCGAGGCGTGGGACGGCTTCAAGGGCGACTTCACCCGCCTGGCCCCCGGCCGCCGCTCCGCCGCCCCCGTCACCCCCGCCGCGCCCGCCGCGCCGCGCCGCTAGCTCGAACACTGATTCACCTGGAAAAACGCAGGGCGCAGAGGAACCGGTCAGGTTTCTCTGCGCCTTTTCATGCTTCATGCTCGTGCCACCACAAAGAAGGGCCTCACGCAGAGTCAGCAGAGTGAGCAGAGTTTGGTTGTGTGTGCAAGGGACGACTCTGCTTCCTCCGCTGACTCTGCGTGAGGCATTCTTTTTCAGGGCCTGGTATGAGTCGCGGGCTCGTGTCCCCCGGGATGGCGATGCAGTTTTGTGTTTGATCCTCGCCGTACTGCACTATCTTGCAGGTGCGCAGGGGTCCCAGCGGTTCCACCCTCCCGTCCGCCCTCCCACCATGCTTCGCGTATCCTCCGCGCTGGTCGCGCTCGCCGGCCTTACGGGCGTATTCGTGCTGCGCGCCGAGCCTGCCCAGCAGGGGCCGCCGGTGCTGGGCATCCTGCGCACGGCGCCGGAGGCCG
>DASTNU010000690.1:0-3783 GCA_035720605.1 Longimicrobium sp.
CACGTCAGCCGTGGGAGCCGGGGGAGACGCCGGACGAGCAGGCGGCGCGGCGGGAGGCGTACGAGCGGCTGTCGGCTGCCGCGCGGCGCGTGGGGCTCTCGCTGGACCGCCTGGGCGACCTGCTGCGCCAGGTGAGCACCAACGAGTCGGAGACGCGCCGCTTTCTCGCCCAGGTCTACGACGTTCCCGACGAGTTCCTGGACGATCTGCTGCGCGTGCGGATGAAGGACCTTCCGAGAGAGGACGACTCCTAGCAGACGGGACGGCTCCCCGCCGCGCGTGCGGAAGGGAGGCGTTCTGGCCTGCGAGGCGGCGCGGGATCGGTCAGGCGCTCCCCGCCTCCGCCAGCCGCGAGGCGTTCCGCCGCTCCCCCGCGCCGTCGGCGAACTCGCGGGCGGCCTGGACGAACGCCCAGAACAGCCGCCGGTCGGGGTCGCGCGGGTCGCCCGCAGGGCCGTGCGCCTCGCCGCGCTCCGGGTGCCACTGCACGCCGTACATCCACGGGTGCTCCCGCCCCTCCACTCCTTCCACGATCCCGTCCTCCGCCCACACCGTCGCGGCCAGGGAAGGCGCCAGGTCGCGGATGGCCTGGTGGTGAAAGGAGTTGATGTGGAGCGTGACGCCGCCGAAGATGCGCTCCAGTCCGGAGCCCGGCTGCACCCGGCCCGCGTGCCAGCGCTCGTTGACGGGCGCCTGCTGCTGGTGTAGCAGGTCGCCGCCCAGCTGCGAGGGAATGTCCTGGTACAGGGTGCCGCCCAGCGCCACGTTCAGCACCTGGATGCCGCGGCAGATGGCCAGGATCGGCATCTGCCGCCGCACCGCCTCGTGCACCGCGGCGATCTCCATCTCGTCGCGCTCGGGGTTGACCTCCTCCACCTGCGGCAGCCGCGTCTGCCCGTAGCGTGGCGGATCCACGTCCTCGCCGCCGGTGAGCAGCAGCGCATGGCATACGCCCAGGATGCGGCGGATGGATTCTTCCCCCTGCGCCGGCGTCAGCAGCACCGCCGTGGCCCCCGGCGCCTCGACGGCGTGGACGTACCCGGCGTTCAGCTGCACCCGGGGCAGGTTGTGCGCGCCTCCGGGCCACATCGTTGTCGTGACGGCGATCAGCGGGCGATAGGTCATGGCGGGACGCGGGTTTCGTGGGGTTTCCGGCTGCCGGAGCCCGCAAGAAGAGTGCGAAAGTGCGAAAGTGCGAAAGGAACTGCGGCTACGGGCGGGGTTCGCGCCCGGCGGTTGAAACCGCTGCTGGCACGTCACGAAGTCCGCCGGCGCGGACTCGCGCGGGCGGGATCGTGCACAGGAGCCGGACACCAGGTGGGGAGGGTAGATTCCTCAGTCGGCGCCAGGGAATCCGCCGTGGGCAGGTTCCGGTGACGCCTCCTTCGGAATGACAGCTCGGTGCGGAGGGCGGTTCTCCCCTCTCCCGCGCAGTTTGCGGGAGAGGGGCCGGGGGTGAGGGGTCCGCGCGCAGCGCAACGCTGTTCCTCCACTCCGTGGCCCCTCTCTAACGCACTCACGCACTCACGCACTCACGCACTCACGCACTCACGCACTTTTTCCTCAGATCACGACCGCGGCCGGCGTGATGCACGTGCGGTTGCGGCCCTGCTGCTTGGCCTGGTACAGCGCCGTGTCGGCCAGGGAGATCAGCTCCTCGGCGGTGGCGGCGTCCACCTCGGGCCAGGCGGCCACGCCTGCGCTCAGCGAGGCGTGCACCGCGGTCTCGCCGAAGACGAAGGGGATGGACGCGAAATGGGCGCGGGCGCGCTCGGCGAACGCCGCGGCGCCCGTCGCCCCCGTCCCCGGGAGAACCACCACGAACTCGTCGCCGCCGTAGCGGCCCGCGCGGTCGTTGGCGCGCAGCTCCTCGGACCCCAGCCAAGCGCCCAGCGCCCGCAGCACCGCGTCGCCGGCCAGGTGGCCGCAGGTGTCGTTGATCTCCTTGAACCGGTCCAGGTCCAGGATCACGATGCTGAGCGGCGAGCCGCCGGTCCGCGCGTCGTCCAGCTCCCGCTCCAGGTAGGTGATGATGGAGCGGCGGGTGTCGCAGCCGGTGAGCTCGTCGGTGTGCGCCAGGTCGTGCAGCCGCTTGCGCTGCTCCACCAGCGTCTGAAAGAGCTGCACCCGCCCGCACGCCTGCACGATCGCCTCCACCACCCGCTCCGCCAGCTCCGCCGCGTCATCGCCCAGCAGCGGCTCGTCCACCGTCGCGCGCTCCACGAACATCCCCGTGTCGCGTTCGGTGATGGGGAACGGCACCACGATCACCGAGCGCAGCGGCAGGGGCAGCCCGCGCCGCTCCCACTCCGCGCGCACCCCGTCGAAGAGCGGCGAGGTGGCCACGTCCTGCACCAGCACCGGGCGCCCCGTCACCAGCGCCTGGCGCACCTCCGGGTACAGCTCCAGGTCCAGCTCCAGCCCGTCCGTCAGCTCCGCCTCGGAGCTGGCGGCCACCCGCGCCACGCTGGCGCCGGCGCGCACCACCAGCACCGAGCAGCGCGCCACGCCCAGGATCTCCGAGGTGCGCGAGGTGACCAGGTGGAACATCTCGTCCGCCGTCACCACGCGGTTCAGCTCGCGGATCAGGTCGATGGCCTGCAGCCGCATGCGCGCGGCCTCGCGCGCGCGGCGCAGGTCGCGGTTGCGGCGCACGTGGCTGTCCACCCGCGCCAGCAGCTCGTCCAGGCGGAAGGGCTTGGTCAGGAAGTCCACCGCGCCGTCGCGCAGGGCGCTCACGGGAAGCGCCCCGTCGTTGGTGGCGGTGATCAGCACCACGGGGATCTCCACCCAGCGGGGGTCCATCCGCAGGGCGCGCAGCACCTCCAGCCCGCTCATCTCGGGCATCATCACGTCCAGCAGCAGCAGGTCGGGCAGGCCTTCGGCCTCTTCCAGCAGCTCCAGCGCGGCGCGCCCGCTCATGGCGGTGCGCACGTGGTAGCCGGTGACCTTCAGCGCGCGTTCCAGGCCCTGCAGAATGGAGGGGTTGTCGTCGGCGACGAAGACGGTGGCGGGACGATCGTTCATCTACGGTGCTTCAGTCGGCGCACACGGCGAACACGCAGCCGGAGGCGCAATGAATGAGTTGCGGCAAGCGGGGCCGGCCCGCGCAGCAGGGCGGGCGGCTGTCGGTTTCCGAGTCGCGGCTCGCGGGTCAGACTTTCCGAGTCGGGAATTGCGAAGCGCACCGGCCCGCAAGGCAAGAGCCGGACCATGCGCCGGCCGCGTCCGGGGGCAGGCGGCACCTTGCGGATCGTGAAGAATCGGCCTCTCCGGGTGGGACATCTTCGCCACGATGCACCAGGTCTGTCTCATCTCCCGCGCCCGCACTCCCGCGAAATCGCCCCCGGTCCGTTTCCTGCGCCCCTGGCGGGCGGAGGCCCGTCCGTCACCCGAGAAACACACGTTCCGACCGTTGCCCGTCGTACCCCGCCCCGACCGCGTGTTCCCCGTCCGCATCCTCGTGGTGCTCGCCCTGGCGGTGCCGGCGCTGGCCGGCTGCCGCGAGCCGGCGTCGCCGTGGGCGCCCGAGCGCATCGCGCGCATGCCGCTGCGCGAGAAGGTGGCGCAGATGGTGGCGCCGGCGCTGTACGTGGGCGCCGACGCGCGCCCCCCGCAGGACACGCTGCTGGCCAGCCGCGTGGCCGTGGAGGCGCTGGGCGGGGTGCGGCTGCTGCCGGGCTCGGCGGCGGTGGCGGCGCGGCGCATCGCGCTGCTGCAGCAGACGGCGCGGCGGCCGCTGCTGGTGATCGCGGACTTGGACCGCGGCCCCGGCGGCACGCT
>DASTNU010000691.1:0-3571 GCA_035720605.1 Longimicrobium sp.
CAGCCGAAGCCCCAGGTGCGCGCCACCGTCCGCGACCGCTTCACCACCACCGTGGGCGGCATCCAGATCGCGTTCAGCGGGTACGTGTGCACGCTGGGCTTCAACGCGCGCCGCGTATCCACCGGCGCCAACATCTACGTCACCAACTCGCACTGCACGGGGACGCAGAACGCGTACGACGGGATCGCCATCTACCAGAACACCAACGCGGCCGGCAACCAGATCGGCAACGAGGTCCATGACCGCGGCCTGTACGCCTGCGTGACGGGCGTCTCCTCCTGCCGCCAGGCCGATGCTGCCTACATCAGCAACAACGGCACGCGCACGGTGGGCCAGGGCGGCATCGCGCGCACCGCGTGGGCCACCGGCGCCGCGGGCGGACTGACCGTCACCGGCGAGTACGACGTCATCGGCCGCTCCACCTCCATCGCGGTGGGCGCCTACCTGGACAAGACGGGCCGCACCAGCGGTTCCACCTACGGCCAGGTCACCAACTCGTGCGTCACCATCGGCAGCCTGCGCTGCCAGGACATCTCCAAGGTGTGGTCGCAGGGCGGCGACAGCGGCTCGCCCGTCTACGTCTACCTGGGCGGCAGCGGCACGGCGGAGAACGACGTGCGGCTGCACGGGGTGATGTGGGGCGGCCCGGGAAGCGACTACACCACCACGTACTCCAGCCGGCTCGCCGGCATCGAGGCGGACCTGGGTTCGCTGAGCAACCTCTGCCGGCCGGGCTACGGCTGCTGATCGCGCTTTCCCGGCTCCGCGCGCAGACGAACAGCGTTTCACGCGGAGGGCGTAGAGGATAAATGCAGGCGAGGACGCGGAGAGCGATGTGGAGCTCTCCGCGTCCTCCCTCTTTTGTCCTCTGCGACCTTTCCGTGAAGCAGAGCGGCGGCGTGCAGCCGCGGGCCCTCCCGTCTCACGGAAGCCGCCGCTTGTAGGATGGAGGCGAGCACGCCATTCGCCTGCGTGCCCGACATGACGGCGAGAGCGGCGGGTCTTTGGGGACGTAAGGATGAGAGCGAGGAAAGGATGTGTGCGGCGTAGGTGCGGTGTTGGCAAGGACTTACGCAGTATGATCCGGTTGCGCGGGGACGCCGGGACCTGTATATTCCCCGGTCCCGCTCCTCAGGCCCCATCGAAAACCCCCTCCTCATCATGAACGTCATCTCGCCTTCATCCCGACGGAACGGGCTGCGCCGCGCCGTCGTCTGCGGCGCCACCGTCTGCGCCGGTCTCCTGGCCGGGTGCACGGAGCGCGCGAAGACCCCGCTGGGCGCGCCGGACGATGCGCTGCTGGCGCTGACGCCCAACAACATGATCATCGTCGCCGGCAACAACCAGTACGGCCTGCCGGACGACACGCTGGCGAAGCCCATCACCGTGGAGGTGCGCTACGGCAGCACCCGCGTGCCGAACGTCACCGTCAACTGGAGCGTGACCAGCGGCGGCGGCGGGCTGCGCCATGCCGCCAGCGTGACCAACAGCAACGGCCGGGCATCCAACTACTGGAAGCCGGGCACGTCCGGCACGCAGACGGTGCGGGCGGAGGTGCCCGGCGCCGGGTTCGTGGAGTTCAATGCCAGCCTGCTCCCGCCGGGCTCCACCCTGCAGCTCATCTCGGGAGACGACCAGACGGGGCTGATGAACACCAACTACCTGCTCCACCCGCTGGTGGTGGAGCTGGTGGACGGGAACGGGGATCCCGTACCGGGCATCCCTGTCACCTGGATCATGAGCTCCGCGAACGGGGCGCTGAGGTACAAGCCCACCACCACCACCGGCGGCGACGGCCGCACCCAGAACGACTGGGGGCTGGGCAACACGACGGAACCCAAGACGCTCCGCGCGGAGGTCGGGCAGCTTGCGGTGGTGTTCTCCGCGACCGGCATCAAGCGGGTGCTCTTTTCCATCGTTTCCGGGAACAACCAGGTCGGGAACAGCACCGATTCCCTCCCCGCCCCGCTCGTGGTCGAGGTGAGGGATACCATGGGCGCGCCGCTGCCGGACATCCGGGTGCGGTGGTACCATGGCACGGCCACCGGAGGCCTGCGCACCTTCATTTCGGGAACGGACAGCCAGGGACGCGCCAGCAACCGGTGGATCCTGGCCGCGGCGCCGGACACGCAGCTCGTCCTCGCGACCCTGGGCGGCGGCGCCGCCCAGGGGACGCAGGACCTCCGGTTCAAGGGGGTGGTGAGCACCATGCCGTCGAACGCCACCATCACCTTCATCCAGCTTTCCAGGACGCGCGTCTATTCGCGGCACGTGGATACGGAGCGCGACCTGACCGCGACCGTGCAGGCCCGCGCGGGGAAGGGGATCACGCACGCGAGCTTCCGCTTCCTGAACCCGTCGGGCGTCGAGCTGCCGGGTGGAGCGTGCAGCGTGGACCTGTCGGCCACGCTGCCCACCATCGTCGCCCAGCCGTGCACCGTGCGCATTCCGTTCGGCGCGGCGCACGGCTGGTATACGGTCGAGGCGACCGTGGAGGACGCGGCCGGCAACACGGACACGGAGACGAAGACGTTCCGCGTGGACGCGACCAACCCGCTCACGAGCTCCGCCGCGGGGATCTCGCCCACCACGGTCAACTCGTCGGCGAGCGACCCGGCGGCGCGGCAGGTGACCGGGAGCATGACCGCCGCCTCGTCGCAGGGAGTGACCCAGCTCACGGTGACGCTGCTCACCGCGGGGAGCCCGCAGTGCAGCAAGGCGCTCTCCGGCGCCACCAGCGTCACCGACTCGTGCGCGCTGACGGTGCCGCAGGGGCTGGCCGCCGGCACCTACACCGTGCAGGTGCGGATGACGGACGCCGCCGGCAACGTCGTCGGCGCCAACCGCGCGCTGGCCGTCACCAACTGACGCGGACGCTCCCTGTTCGACCGAGAACGCCCCCGGCCGGCATCCACCCGGCCGGGGGGTGTTTCGCGGGATGAGTTCAACGATACGGCTGATCCGGTGCGGATGTCGTATTTCAAAGACACAGATGACCAGGTTCTCAAGCCCCCCCCGCATCATGAAGCTCGGCTCGTTTCCCTTCCGGCGTCATGCCCTGCGCTGCGCCGCGCTCTGCTGCGTCGCCGCCGGCCTGGTTTCCGGCTGTACCGACCAGTCGCGGAGCCCGCTGGCCACCGCCGGCGATGCGAGCTTCGCGCAGGCGCCCAACAACCTGATCATCGTCAACGGGAACAACCAGATCGGCGTCGCGGGCGACAGCCTGGTGAAGCCGATCACCGTGGAGGTGCGCTACAACGGCTACCCGGTGCCGAACGTCACCGTCTACTGGAGCGTGACGAGCGGCGGCGGCTCGCTGCGCCATGCGAGCAGCGTCGGCAACAGCGTGGGCCGCGCGTCCAACCGCTGGACGCTGGGCGCCTCGGGAACGCAGCGGGTGAAGGCCGAGGTCCCGGGCGCCGGGTCCGTCACCTTCGACGCCCGCGTCCTTCCGGCCGGCTCCACGCTGCGGCTGGTGTCGGGGAACAACCAGAAGGGGCTGATGACCACCGGCCCGCTCCTGCATCCGCTGGTGGTGGAGCTGGTGGACGGCAGCGGCAACCCCCTGCCC
>DASTNU010000692.1:0-5538 GCA_035720605.1 Longimicrobium sp.
GCACGGCTGGCGCACGCCCGACGGCAGGGTGCTGGAGACGAACGAGCAGATCCGGCAGCACCTGCTGGACGCGGCCGGGCTGGCGGTGGTGCCCTTCCAGGCGTTCGGGATGCGTGAGGAGACCGGCTGGTTCCGCCTTTCCGTCGGCGCCGTGTCGGTGGATGAGATCCGCGCGATGTTCAGGCGCCTGGAGCCCGCCCTGGAGGCGCTCCAGGCGCCGGAAGCCGCGGCGGTGGGGTGAAAAGATCTGGCCTCATACGGAGTCAACGGAGTCAACGGAGGACATGAACTCCGTCGACTCCGTGTGAGATTTCTTTCCTGTAGATGCTGGCCACGCGCATCAGTCCGCCGGCCCCACCGCCACCGCCCCCTCCGCCTCCTCCACGAAGCCGCGGATGACCGCGGCATACTCATCGGGCTTCAGGATCCCCGCGGCGTGGCCGGTGCCGTGGAAGACGTGCACCCGCGCGTCGGGATAGAGCGCGTGCAGCGGTGTGCGCTTTCCCCTGGTGAAGAGCGGGTCGTCGTCCGCCTCCACGATCAGCACGGGGTAGGGCGGGCGCTCCGGGCGCGGCGCATCTCCGTAGCGCGCGCCGAACTCCGCCGCGAGGGCGATGCGGCTCAGCACGTCCCCCTTCGACAGGCCGGCGATCACTTCGTCGAACTGGCGCGTCCAGAACGGATCCGCGGCGGAGAGGGTGCCGCGCACCCGGGCGCCGAGCATCCACCGCAACACCCCGCCGGGGAGCAGGTTCAGGATGCGCACGGCCCCGCCGCGCCCTTTGCCGCGGTCCGGCGCGCCCGTGTGCGAGAGCACCAGCGACGCCACGTGCTCCGGGTGCTTCCGCGCGAACGCCTGCGCCACCACCCCGCCAAACGAGCCTCCCACCACGTGCGCGCGGCGGACGCCCTCCGCGTCCAGCAGCGCCGCCAGCCCATCCGTCGCCTCCCGCAGGGAGCGCACGGGCGGATAGTCCGGCGCGATCACCCGCACCGCATCCTCCAGCGCCGCAACGACCAGGAAGGCGAACTCCGCCCGCCCCAGCGCGCCGCCCAGCAGCAGCACCGCCGGCCCGCCGCTCCCCGCGCGCAGGTATGCCCACTCGTGCCCCGCCGCGCGCAATCGCGCCGGCGGGTGCGCCGGGCGGAAGGCCGCGAGTTGTTGATCGAGGGTCATGGCGGGGGCGAGGGAATAGGGAATAGGGAATAGCCTGCAGGGCGCGGCGTGTTCGTGATCGACAAACCTGCAGGTCGGGGCCAGCGCTCACGGCGTCGCGCCGCGCGCGGACCCCTCACCCCCGGCCCCTCTCCCGCAAACTGCGCGGGAGAGGGGAGATTGATTCGCGCCCTGATGCCCGTGATCCCCGTCCGCGCAGGCGGACTTCGTGACGTTCCAGCAGCGGTTTCAACCGCCGGGACGAGGCCGGCCGAATGCATCCATCCGCCCGCCCTTTCACCCCTTCACTCCCTCACCCCTTCACCCCGCCGCTCCCATCCCCACCGCCTCGCGCGCGGCCACCCGCCCGCGGTCCGTCAGCGCCAGCCGCTCCCCGGCGACGCGGGTGACGTAGCCGGTGCGCTCCGCGCCGCGGACGACGCGGCGGGCGAACTCCGGGTCCCAGCGCAGGTGCTCGTGCAGGTGCGCCTCGCGGCTCTCCTCCGCCGCCTCGGGGCTGGCCTCGTGGTTCATCAGGTGGATGGCCAGCATCGTCTGCGCGAACGCCCACCGCTGCCGCGCCCGCCGCCGCGCGATGGCCAGCAGCCCCCGCTCCGGCGCAAGGAAGAAGACCAGCAGGAAGACCATGCCCGTCATCGTCGCCATCGATCCCGCGATGGAGACGTCCAGCAGGTAGCTCATCCAGTACCCGGACAGCGCGCTCACCACCCCCAGCCCCATGCTGAGCCCGATCATCACCGGCAGCCGGTCCGTCAGCAGGTACGCGGACGCGGGCGGGGCGATCATCAGCGCCACCACCAGCACCGAGCCCACCGCGTCGAACGCGCCCACGGCGGTCACCGACACCAGCGTCATGAACAGGTAGTGGATGAGCCCCGGGGCGAACCCAAGCGCCGCGGCCAGCGCCGTGTCGAAGGTGGTGAGCTTGAGCTCCTTGTAGAACGCCAGGATGAACCCCGCGTTCAGCAGCAGCACCGCCACCATCAGCCACAGGATGCGCGGCCCCACGTCCGTCCCGCCGATCACCAGGCGGTTGAAGGGCGCGAACGCCAGCTCGCCCAGCAGCACCGCGTCCACGTCCAGGTGCACGTTCCCCGCGAAGCGCGAGATCAGGATCACGCCGATGCTGAACAGCGCGGGAAAGACCAGGCCGATCGCCGCGTCCTCGCGCCCCAGCCGCGTGCGGTTCAGCACCTCCACCAGCGACACCGTCAGCACCCCCGTCGCCGCCGCGGCCACCACCAGCAGCGGGCTGGCGATGTTCTCCGTGACGAAGAAGGCCAGGACGATGCCCAGCAGGATGGCGTGGCTGATGGCGTCGCTCATCAGCGCCATCCGCCGCAGCACCAGGAACACGCCGGGAAGCGCGCACGCCGCCGCCGTCACCGCGGCGATCCACTGGATCTCCTGTTCCGGGACCATCACGAGCCCTCCTCATCGCCGCCGCCGCCGCCGCGGCGCTCCATCTCCCGCTTCCCTTCCGTGGTGATGGACCAGCCGTCCGCGCCCGTCCGCCGCGCCCAGCCGCGGTCCTCCAGCTCGTGCAGCTCGTGCCGGGCGCCGGGGTGCATGGTTTCCAGCACGGCGGTGGCGTGGACGTGCTCCTGCCCGCCGTGCTGCACCGCCAGCGCGTTCAGGTCGCGCAGCACGGCGTCCATGTGCAGCCGCCGGCGGTTGCGCGCCTGCCGCACCGACTCCCACACCAGCCCCCGGTTGGGCGCCAGGGTGAGGGAGACGATGACCAGCGCGGTGAGGCAGAGGACGATCGTCGGCCCCGTGGGGACGTGCTGGGCCAGCGAGCTGATCACCGCTCCCGACACCCCCGCCAGCGCGCCGAAGCCGCCGGCGAGGATCACCATCCCCCCCATGCGGTCCGTCCACTGCCGCGCCGCCGCCGCGGGGGCGACGACCATGGCGCTCATCAGCACCACCCCCACCGTCTGCAGGCCGATGACGATGGAGAGGACCAGCACCGTCGTCAGCAGCACGTCCAGCGCGCGGATGGGAAAGCCCAGGCTGGCGCCGAAGTCCGGGTCGAAGGTGAGGAGCTTGAACTCCTTCCAGAAGAGCGCCGCCACCCCCAGGGCGATGCCGCCCAGCGCCGCGATCATCACCACGTCGCGGTGCAGCAGCGTGGCCGCCTGGCCGAAGAGAAAGCGGTCCAGCCCCGCCTGGCTGGCGTCCGGCCGCTTCTGGATGAAGGTGAGCAGCACCAGCCCGAAGCCGAAGAAGACGGAAAGGACGATCCCCAGCGCGCTGTCCTCCTTCACCCGCGTGGAGCCGACGATGCGCATCACCAGCAGGGTGCCGATCCACCCCGCCGCCAGCGCGCCGAGGACCAGGACCAGCGGCGCCTTGCTCCCGGTGAGGAGAAAGGCCAGGGCGATCCCCGGAAGGGCGGCGTGGCTGATGGCGTCGCCCAGCAGGCTCTGCTTGCGCAGCACGGCGTACGAGCCCAGCGCGCCGCTGGTGGCCCCCAGCGCGGCCGCGCCCAGCGCCACGGTGCGCAGCGTGTAGTCGCCGAAGAGGTCGGGAAGCTGCATGGATCCGCCCTCCCTCAATCCGCCGCGACGGGGCGGACGCCGACGTGGTCCACCGCTTCCACGTGCCCGTTGCGCCGCTGCAGGAAGGGGACGCGGCCGCCGTAGGTCAGGCGCAGGTTCTCTTCCGTGAAGACGTCGTCCACCGGCCCCGCGGCGATGCGGCGCACGTTCAGCAGCAGCACCTGGTCGAAGTACTCCGGCACCGTCTCCAGGTCGTGGTGCACGCAGACGACCGTCCGCCCCGCCTCGCGCAGCTGCTGCAGCACGGTGACGATGGCGCGCTCCGTCTTGGCGTCCACCCCCTGGAACGGCTCGTCCATCAGGTACAGCCGCGCGTCCTGCACCAGGGCGCGGGCCAGGAACACGCGCTGCTGCTGCCCGCCGCTCAGCTGCGAGATCTGCCGCGCCGCGAAGTCCTGCATCCCCACCTGCGCCAGCGCCGCCATCGCCGCCTCGCGCTCCTTTCGCCCCGGGCGCCGCAGCCACCCCAGCGCGCCGTAGCACCCCATCATCACCACGTCCAGCACGCTGGTGGGGAAGTCCCAGTCCACGCTGCCGCGCTGGGGAACGTAGGCCACCAGCTTGCGCTGCTCCGCGTACGGCCGGCCGTGCACCAGCACCTGCCCCGCCGCCGCGCGGACGAGGCCCAGGATCGCCTTGATGAGCGTGGACTTGCCGGCGCCGTTGGGGCCCACGATGGCCATCAGCACGCCCGCGGGCACCTGCAGGTCCACGTCCCACAGCACCGGTTTCTCCCGGTAGGCCACGGTGAGGTCGTTCACCTCGATGGCCGTCGTTCCGTCCTGCATCGGTCCCTCTGGTTCGGTCGATGGATCAGGGCTCGCGCAGCAGCGCGCCCACGATGGTGTCGATGTTGTGGCGCACCATGCCGATGTACGTGCCCTCCGGCGTGCCGGGGTTGCCCATGGCGTCGGAGAACAGCGACCCGCCGATGCGCACGTCGTAGCCGCGGGCGCGCACCGCCTCCTGCACGGCCTCGATGGTGCGGCGGGGGATGGACGACTCCACGAAGACGGCGGGGATGCGCCGCGTGGCGATGAACGCCGCCAGCGCCTGCACGTCGGCGGTGCCGGCCTCCGACGCGGTGCTGATGCCCTGCAGCCCGCGCACCTGGAAGCCGTACGCCCGCCCGAAGTAGTTGAAGGCGTCGTGCGCGGTGATCAGCACCCGCCGCTCCGCCGGCACCCGCTGCGCCTGGGCGCGCACGTAGCGGTCCAGCTCCGCCAGCTCCGCGCGGTAGCGGTCGGCGTTCGCCTGGAAGTCCGCCGCGTGGGCCGGGTCCGCCTCCGCCAGCGTGCGGGCGACCACGTCCACCGTCATCGCCCACAGCCCCACGTCGAACCACACGTGGGGGTCGTAGGCGCCCTTGAACTCCGGCGGGGCCAGCCGCCGCTCCACGGGGATGACCTCGCTGACGGCGCGCACGCGGGTGCGGCCGCCCATCTCCTCCAGCACCTCGCCCATCCTGGCCTCGAGGTGCAGCCCGCCGTAGAAGATGACGTCCGCGCGAAAGAGCCGGCGGACGTCGCCTTCGCTGGCCTTGTACAGGTGCGGGTCCACGCCGGGCCCCATCAGCCCCACCACGCGCACGTGCTCGCCGCCCACGTTCTCCACCACGTCGCGGATCATGCCGATGGTGGTGACGACGCCCAGCCGCCCCTCCTCCTGCGGTGGATCCGGCGGCGCACAGCCGGCCGCAGCCATGGCCCCGAGGACGGCGAGCACCGTCAACCCGCGCCCCAGCCCTTCCCCTCGCATCTATGTCGATCCCGTCAAAGGAGATTTTTAGAGTCGTTT
>DASTNU010000693.1:0-2077 GCA_035720605.1 Longimicrobium sp.
GACGAGCTGCAGCCCGCTTGCGTGGCCCAGAAACGCGGCCAGCCCCGCCCCGCCCACGGCCGCCGGAGCTCCATCCGCGCTCTCCAGCAGCAGCTGGTAGCTGTCGGCGTGGCCGGCGAAGTGGAGGAGCGCGATTCGCCCGTGGTGCTCGTGTTGCTGGAACGCGTCGAACAGCATGTCGGCCGTGGCGAAGGGCAGCCTGATGATGCTGCATCGATTCGCCTCCTCCGCCGGACGGAGCGACTTCTCGATCTCGCTCCATTCCCGGGCAAGGTTGCGCAGCCGGCGCGCGGGATTGCCATGATCGTTCGCGAGGGCGAGGACAATGTACGGCGTCATGGAGCGCGCGAGGGGAGTGTCCGGACCGCGAACGGAAGCTCGGGGCGGGGCAGGGGGCCACCAGGCCCTCCTCCCGGCCCGGGATCCGCCGGAAGGTCTACCAACAGTGCGGGGCGGGCGGGCGGGACACAAGAAAGTTGAAAACGGTTGATGGCCCCCGCCCCCCTCCGCGCTCCGATTCCCTTGCCGGCCGCGGCGGCCGGCACCTACTTACGGGAGTCGTGCCCACCGCGGGTTCCACCGGTTTTTCCGTGAGGTAGGGAGCAGCTTTTCCATGGCTCACACCGTTTACGCGCTCCTGGTCGCGATCGACGACTACCCCCCTCCCGTGTCGCGGCTGCGCGGCTGCGTGAACGACGCCGAGGCGATGGCGCAGTACCTGGAGGCCCGCGTGAACGCCGGCGGGCGGTCGCGCGAAGAGGTGCTCAAGATCGAGCGTCTGCTCGACCGCGATGCGACGCGCCAGGCGGTCATCGAAGCCTTTCGCGCCCACCTGGGTCAGGCGGGACCGGACGACGTCGCCCTGTTCTGCTACAGCGGCCACGGCTCACAGGAGCAGGCGCCGGAAGAGTTCTGGCACCTGGAGCCCGACCGCCTGGACGAAACGCTGGTCCTGTACGACAGCCGCAGCGAAAGCTCGTGGGACCTGGCCGACAAGGAGCTGGCCGGGCTCATCGCCGAGGTCGCGGCCGGCGGGGCGCACGTGGCCGTGCTGCTGGATTGCTGCCACTCCGGCTCCGGCACGCGGGCGCCGGGGCTGGCCGAGACCGCCGTCCGCCGGGCGGAGACGGACCGGCGGCAGCGCCCGCTGGACAGCTTCATCGTCGCTCCGCAGGACCTGCCCGCCACCCCCGCCACACGTGATCTGTCGGCCCGCCCCTCCGGCTGGGACATGGCCGGCCGGCACGTGCTGATGGCCGCGTGCCGCGACGACGAAGAGGCGAAGGAATGCCTGGGGGGTGATGCCGTCCGCGGTGCGTTCTCGTACTTCCTCGGCGAGACGCTGCGTACGGTGGGAGGCGGCATCACCTACCGCGACCTCTTCACCCGCGTCGCCGCCCTGGTCCGCACCCAGGTCCAGCGCCAGTCCCCGCAGCTGGAGGCGACGGTCGCGGACGATCTGCGGCAGCCGTTCCTGGGCGGCGTGATCGTGCCCAGCCCGCGCTACTTCGTCGTGAGCCACGCGGGCGGCCGCTGGGTGATGGACGCGGGCCGGATGCACGGCATTCCCGAGGCCGGCCAGGACGACCCCGTGGTGGTGGCGCTGTTCGACTACCAGTCCCCGGACGAAGACCTCACCCGGCCGGACCGGGCCATCGGCAAGGCCGCCGTCACCGAGGTCCTCGCGGCGTCCAGCGTGGTTCGCCTCGTGGAGGGCACGCCGGATCCCGCGGCCGGCCCCCTCAAGGCTGTCCTGCTCCTCCTGCCGTCGCCCCGGCTCAGGGTCCGGCTGGAGGGCGATGCCGGCGGGCTGGACCTGGTCCGGCAGCCGCTGTCCGCATCGCTCTTCGTGCGCGAGGCGGCCACGGACGAGGGGGCGGATTACCGGCTGCTGGCCACGAGCGGCCAGTACCTGATCGCCAGGCCGGACGACGACCGGCCCCTGGTGGAACAGCTGGACGGCTACACGCCGGATTCCGCCTCGGCCGCCGTTGCGCGCCTGGAGCACATCGGGCGCTGGAAGACGACGGCGGAGCTGGACAATCCCGCCACCTCGATCCGCCCCGACGAGCTGCAG
>DASTNU010000694.1:0-2475 GCA_035720605.1 Longimicrobium sp.
GACCGCGCGGCCGGGGGGCTGCTCCGCACCCGCGCCGACGTGGACGCGGCGGTGGAGCACGGCGCCGTGGAGCGCGTGCGCCCCAAGATGATGACGGTGGTCGCAATCATCGCGGGCCTGCTCCCCATCCTGTGGAGCCACGGCACCGGCGCCGACGTGATGAAGCGGATCGCCGCGCCGATGGTGGGCGGGATGGTGTCGTCCACCATCCTCACGCTGGTTGTGATCCCCGCCGTCTACTCGCTGTGGAAGGAGCGCGAGGTACGGCGCGCTTTCCAACCTTCCCCGCGGCCGCCGCTCCCGCAGCCGGCGCCTGCGCTCACTACCGTCACGAACGAGGCTGACTGATGCACGCGAGCTTCCGAAACTGTCTGCTCCTTTCCCTTGCGCTGCCGGCGTGCGGCGGGCCCGACGCCGCTCAGGAGAAGGCGGCCGCTCCGCCCGCCGCGGCTCCCACCGGCGTAGGGGCAGCGCCGGGGATGCAGGGGATGGGCGGGATGCAGGGCGGCGGGATGATGGAGGAGATGCAGACCCATATGCGCTCGATGCAGGGCGCCGGCGGAGACAGCCTGAGGGCCATGCTCCCGATGCACCGGCAGATGGCCGCGAACATGATCGCGCGGATGAACCGCGAGATGCGCGACATGAACATGGCGGCCGGCGCAGGGTGGACGGCCACGGTGGACTCGCTCAGGCAGGACCTCGTCCGAATGCCGGAGATGGACGCGGAGGAACTGCACGCCTTCATGCTGGCGCATGAAGGGCGTCTCAACCGGCTGATGGAGATGCACCGCGAGATGATGCGGCAATGAGCATGTAGCCAAGGCGTTCGACGGTTTGACGCACCCGCCGTTCCGGGGTTAGCTTCGCAGCCTATGCCCGCCTCCGTCCCTACCGCGCCGCGCTGGCGCATCCTGCTGGCGCTCCTGGCGCTGGTCGCGAACCTGATCGCGGCCGGCGTCCCGGTGCTGCACGCGGCGGCGCACGCGGCGCACGAGGGCGGGCCGCACCACGAGGAGGCGCCGTTCGGATACCCGGCGCTCGACCACACGGACCACGACCACGGCGCCATCCACCCTGCGGCGCTGCACGAGGACGCCTCGCCCAAGGGCCGGAGCGTCGTCGTCTTCGCGTTCCCGGCCGCCGCGGAGGTCCCGCAGCTGCCGGTCACCGTGGCCGAGCGGCGGGACATCCCGATTCCGGTCCCCCGGCTCTCCTCCCGGGCCCCTCCGCCCGGCGACCCCGCACGCGCCCCTCCCCCAGCCTGACCACTCCCGGGCTCGTCGCGCTTTTGCCAAGCGCAGACGGACCCACTCCGTCGTTCCCGGAAAAACAACATCTGACGGAGCCTTCACCGGTCCGCCTCTGGCGTTTGAGGCGCGGACCGCGACGGCTCCTGGCTCCTGACGACGCTTCGCTGAAGCGTCGCACCCTGGTCATGGCGGCTGCTCGCGCCATGAGGAGACGCACGTGCCATCCAGACGATACCACGCCCTGGCGGGGAGCCTCGCGCTCGCCCTGCTGGCGTTCACGACGTCCGCCGCCTCGCAGGCGCCTGAGCCGCGGCGCGTCACGCTTGCCGACGCACTCGCGGCCGCGGAGCGGGAGAGCCCCGACCTGCGGCTCGCCGCCCAAGACGTCTCGGCCGCGCGCGCCCGCGCCATCACGGCCGGGACCCGCCCCAATCCCACGCTGGGGCTGGACCGCGAGCAGCTCGGCGGCGACGACAGCTACCACGAGACCGTGCTCTCGGTCGCGCAGGCGCTCGACCTCTCGGGCCAGCGCGGCGCGCGGCGGGAGGCTGCCCGGCTGGACGTAAACGCGGCCGAGCTGCGGCTGGATGCCGCTCGCGCCCGCGTACGCTCCGACGTGCTTCGCGCCTATCTTCGCGCCGCCGCCGCCGAGTCCCGGCTGGAGGTGCTCGGCGAGACCGCCACGCTCTTCCGGGACGCCTCGCGCGCCGGGGAAACGCGCTTCCGCGAGGGTGACATCTCGCGCTACGAGCTGGAGCGGCTGCAGGTGGAGGCGGCCCGCTACGAGACGCTCCTCTCCGAGGCGCGGCTGGAGGTGCGCTCCGCCGGGCGGGAGCTCGCGATGCTGGCGGCGCTCGACCCCTCCGCGTCGGACACGCTCCTCCTCCCCGCGGACACGCTGGGCGCCGTGACCCTCCGGGCCGCTACGCTCGCCGCCGACACGGCGCTGGCCGTGGCGCTCCGCCGCGCCGATGTGCGCGCCGCGGAGGCCGACGTGGAGACCGCGCGTGCCGTGATCGACCTGCGGCGCCGGGCGCGCCGCCCCGATCCGACGGTGAGCGCGGGTGTGAAGGAGCAGGCGGGCGGACTGTACGGCGCCGTCCTGGGCGTATCCGTTCCACTCCCGGTCTCCGACCGCGGCCGAGGCCCGCTGGCGGAGGCGGAGGCGGCGCTTGCGCAGGCAGAGGCACGCCTGGCGCTCGCCCGCCGCGCCGCCACGGCC
>DASTNU010000695.1:0-7977 GCA_035720605.1 Longimicrobium sp.
GGACTCCACCAGCGCGCCGGTCGCGACCTGCTGGGGCTGGTCGTCGGCGTACCAGCGGATCTCCGCCACCAGCGCGTCGTCCCGCCTGGGGCGCGCCCCCTGCCGGCGCGCGAACCGGGCCGGCCGCCCCGTGGCGTCGACGACCGCGCGGGCGGCCACGGTCCCGGCACCCTCGACCTCCAGCGCCCAGCCCGACTGCGACCGGGCGGCCTTCTGCACCAGCGCGCGCCCGTGGACGACGCGCGCGCCGGCGGCCTCCGCCTGGCCCAGCAGCCAGGCGTCGAACCGGGCCCGGTCCAGGTGCCATCCCGTCCCGCGGCCCGTGAAGAGGTAGCTGCGGTCGGCCACCTGCGGCGATCCCCAGGCGGACGCCGTCCCGCCCGCCGGCAGGTGGCCGGCGTCCAGGAACGCCGCCCGGATCCCCAGGTATTCGAGCAGCGGCAGCACGCCGGGCGACAGCGTCTCGCCCGCGGCCGGCCCCGCGCCGGCGGGCGCGGAGACCAGCACCACCGGCATCTCGGGGAGGTAGCGCCGCAGCGTGAGCGCGGCGGCGCACCCGGCCGGCCCCGCGCCCACCACGGCGACGTCCGCTTCCACCTCCCCCGCCGCCGTCAGTTCCCGATCAGCCACTGCAGGGGGAAGACGTTCTGGCTGTTGTCGTTGACCTGGGCCGCCGACGTCACGGTGGTCGGCTGGGTGGTGTACAGCAGGCCGTCCGGCGTCAGCCCCTGGTAGCCGGAGGCGAACGCATCGAAGGAGCGCTCCTGCTCCAGGAAGTACGGGAACATCTCCCGGTGCGGCCCGGTCGTCACGTTCAGCACGAACCCCAGGTACTTCCACCCCACCACCGAGTCCATGAAGCTGTTCAGGCCGCGGTGGTACAGCAGGTTCTGGCCCAGCACCTGCCCCATGTTGTTGTTGCCCAGGAACGCGTTGGCGTCGAGCATCTGGTCGGCGGGCGTGCGCGCGCCGTTGTAGACGTTGAAGGGGCTCTGCGCCGGCCACCAGTAGGCGAAGTACGTCGGCGCCAGCGGGATGCGCGAGGCGTTGCTGATCGTCTTGTTGGTGTGCGGCGTGGTGAAGTTCACGTCCTGCACCGAGCAGTCGAAGAAGTCGGCCTGCCAGGGGATCGCCATGCGCTTGGTGAGGTCGCCCGGCTGGCAGCCGTCCCCGGCGAGCGTCTCGTCCCGCGACGGGCTCAGCCCCGATCCGGCGTAGCTCTTCGCCTCCGGCTTGATCCGGAACGGGTCGCCCGGGGTCAGCACGTCCGGGTTGCGCATGGTCCAGGTGACCTCGATCCCCGGCGCCATCGGCTCGCCGACCACGTTGCCGGCGGTGGCGATGTCCAGGGGGTTCGCCCACGTCCAGTCCTGGCCCGCGTTGGGATCGTCGCGGCGGGACACGCACTTTCCTTCGGCCCACTGGTGCAGCAGCCACCACTGGGTGGGAGTGAGCGCCATGAACTTCTCGATCAGGATGTTGGAGATCGAGTTGTCGCC
The DNA here is from genome assembly GCA_035720605.1 of Longimicrobium sp. Taxonomy (GTDB): domain Bacteria; phylum Gemmatimonadota; class Gemmatimonadetes; order Longimicrobiales; family Longimicrobiaceae; genus Longimicrobium. The sequence continues at coordinate 1,500 of DASTNU010000695.1, forward strand.
GGAGTTGAGCGGCATCAGCGGAAAGCCGTCGTCGCCGAAGAGCTGCTGGTGCTGGGGGGCCTCCTCGGGCGGCAGTTTCCCCTTGCCGGGGCGCCGGAACGTCCGGAAGACGGCCCTGCGGTTCTCGCGGTTGGCTTCGCTCAGGTCCGCGAGGTCGAACGGCGGGGTGGCGACGCTGACCATCGCGTCGACGTTGGCCACCCACCGGTACTCCTTCATCGCCCGGAAGACGGGCAGGATGTCGCGCTCCAGGCAGGCGACGTAGTCGCGCTGGTAGCCGTCGTCGTAGAGCGCCGGGCACAGCCCCATGTACCGCACGCCGACGTCGATGAAGGTGTCGGCCAGCGAGGTGATGTTGACGAGCTCCGGCGCCAGCTTGGGGGCGCCGGTCACCACCCAGGCGTCCAGCACGAGCTTCTCGCCGTCCTCCGTCTCGATCTCGGCCAGCACCGGGCCGTCGCTGACGTCGTCGTACCATCCGTCCGCGCCGGCGAAGGTGTCGATGCTGCTTCCCGGCGGTCCGCCGGCGTTCCCGTACCCGCCCAGCACCAGCAGCTCGCCGCGCTCGTTCATCCTCACCGCGCCCAGGGTGGTCACCGGGTAGGGCGTCAGGTCCGGGGACGGAAAGGAGACGTGCGGGTAGTCCCCCGCCGTCGATGCGTCCAGCTGCACCCAGCCGCCCGGTCCGGAGAGCGTCCGCGGGCCCGGGTCGATGATCAGCTTCTGCCGTTCCTTCTCCCGCTCCACCTTCGGGTTGCGCAGCGGCACTCCCTGCTTTTCGTACGTGTTGTCCGGCCCGAGCATCACGTCGCCCTGCAGCTCCTGGAAGTTGTACCAGGCCGCCTTCTTGTTGGCGACGTGCACAGTCCACTGTACCGACTTCAGGCCTGCGCCCGGCACGACCTCCATCGGCGGCACGCCCTCTTCGTGGCGATACACGCGGAACCGCGCGGCCTGCCGCTTCACCTGCCCGGACTGCTTGAACTCGGTGACGGGCCGTTCTTCGCCCAGGGGGCCGTGCTCGGTGGGCAGCCTGCCCACACCCGTCGGCTCCAGGTACCATGCATTGGGCGAGTTCCCCACGCGGGCAAAGCCGATCGCGGGGTGAATCCTGTAACTGACCCTGGCGTCGCTCATCGGGGTCCTCATGAAGTGGGGCGTGAGACATGACAGCGGTGAGCCCGGATGCGCCGCACGGATGACGGCGGGCGGCCGTCATCCTTTCTCCCGCCGGAATTCCGGAAAACGTGCGGCGCCATCCAGCAGTGCGAGTATGAGCGTCGCCCTGTTCGAAAGTCAATAAGAACCGCTGGGCGGACAGGATGCCGGGGCCCCGCGCCTCCGTTTGAGGCCAGGTCCTGAAAAAGAATGCCTACGCAGAGTCGGCAGAGGAAGCAGAGTCGTCCCGTGTGCACGCTCCGGGCTCCGCTCGCGCCGCCGACGCCGCGTGAAGTGCTTTTGATTCCCGGATCTGGACGAATCCGCTTCCTCCGGTTGCGGCGAAGACCCCGGAGCTTCGGATGCGACCACGTCTTTTTCCGGAACCGGGACGGACAGGTGCGGGACCGCCGCGACGGGCCCGCCAGGCCGGGCACGGCGAGCTTGTGTGCCGCCGGTGCGCGGCACATGTTCCGGGGCGGCCCCGCACACGGCAAAGCCTGGATCGTGGGGCGGCTCCCTTCCCGGACTCCTCCATGACCGAAGATCCCGAGGCTGGCCCCCCGGCTGAGGGCCGGCTGCGCCAGCTCCGCGCCATCGTACGCTGGTTCGTCGCGGAGCTGGCGATCATCGTCACCGGAATCCTGCTGGCCCTCGCCGTCCAGGCCTGGTGGGAGGGGCGCGGCGAAAGGGCGCTCGAGCGGGAGTACCTTCACGAGCTGCTGGCCGACCTGCGCGAAACCGAGCGGGTGATGGCGGCGGCCGACTCGGTCCACGTTCCCACGGACCGCGCGGGCGCCCTGCTCGTACAGGCGTTCTTCACCCCGGAGCGCCCTCCACGCGACTCCGTCCTTGCCTGGTTCCTCAGGGCGAGCGGGTACCAGACCCCGCGCCCCGTGCTGGGGACGGCGGAAGCGCTCGTCTCGACCGGCGATCTCTCCCTGCTCAACGACCGCACCCTTCGCGCTGCCGTCACGGCGTACATCGAAGAAAGCCGGATGCTGATCGCGGAGCAGCAGTTCTTCGAGACGCTGTGGAATCGAGGCCAGGAAGAGGCCGACCGCGTGATGGACCTCACCGAGACGTTCGAGATCCTGCCCCAGGCGCGCCTGGACTCGCTGGCCCGGGAGGATCCGCTGTTCTATCTGCCCGCGGGGCCGCGACGCCAGCCCTTTCCGGTGGACACGGAGGCGCTGCTGAGCAACCGCGCCGCATACGAGGGGATCGTGAAGATGAACGTGGCAAAGAAGAACATGGCCACGTTCCGGGCGCAGATGCGCGAGGGCGCACAGCGGCTGCGCACGCGGGTCGAGGCGGCGCTCGCGGACGAAGCCCGACCTTCGCCGCCGGGTGGAAACCAGATCCGGTAGACCGTCATTCTGAAGGAGGCGCCCCGCACGGCCTCTCCGTCCGGCTGGAAGTGGACCGGGGGCGTTCCTGATCGTCGCCCGGTCAAGGGTCAACCGCGAGCCGGGGCGCGGGCGGTCCCTCGGAGCGTGTTAACGTTTCCGAGTTCCACCAGCGCTCGTTTTCCTGAGGGAGCGCACACGGCGAAGCCGAAGACACGCAACCGGTTGCGCGCGACCGGAGGATCTGCTCCCGGACGCGACCAAGCCAGATCCCGAGTCGTGATCCAGCCCGTTCGTTCCGCCGGCGAGATCATTCGGCCGGCGCCAGAGTGCTCGCGCAGCAGAGGGTTCGGCGCGGCGTCTCCCTCAGCGGAAACCAAGCAGTCGAGCTGATTCTCAGACACACTCCCGGAACCGTCATCTACGGGAAGGGGCGGGGCCGCAGCTGCAGCCCCGCCCCTTACTTTCTTTCCGGCAGAGGTGCGGCCTACCGGAAGGCCGCCACCGTGGCCGCGGTGGCGTTGAGCACCCGCGCGTTGTCCTCGTAGGTCGCGGTCCCCATCGCCACGCCCCCGTAGGTCTTGAGCGGGTTGCTCCAGTACTGGATGCGCGTGCAGTTGCTGCAGTTGTTGCCGTACGCCATGATCGTCCGCCAGCTCTTGGACGCCGGGATGAACCCGTGCCCGTACTGGTACGGCGTGTTGGTGGGGTCCACGTAGCGGTCGTGGCGGGCACCCTGCAGGTGGCCGACCTCGTGCGCGAACGAGTAGTAGCCGGTGATGCAGGTGTAGTGCGCCACCGCGAACGCCGAGGTGGCGGTCGCCTTGATGGCCGCGGCGATGCCGCAGGCCTCGCTGTCGTTCACCACCAGCACCACCACGTCGGCCGCGTAGGTGTTGCGCAGCGAGTGTACGTTGTCCATCTGGCCGTCGGTGGTGCCCTTCAGGTTGTTCACGTGCGTCGAGAACGACTTGCCCGTCTCGCTGTAGGTGACCTGCGCGGTGTGCACCCGGTTCATGGTGATGTTCACGCCGCTGTTCACGTACGACTGGTTGGTCTCGTCCACCGCGAGCTGGATCTTGCTGCTGATGTTGCCGGCGGCGGACGCCGCGGACGCCGTGTACACCACCATCACGTTGACCGTGGTGTTGGCGGCGATGCCCACGGTGCCCTCACCGTCGCCGCCCCTGGCCGCCAGGAACTCGTCGGTGGCCTGGTTGATCGCGTCGCTGAGCGGCGTGCCGCTGGGGTTCTCGGCGGGGTGCTCGGAGGGGAGCGCGTTCTGGTCGATCTTCGCCACCGCGTGCAGCCCGTTGCCCAGCGGCTCGATGCTGTACTGCGTGCGGCCGATGGTGAGCGTCGCGGTCACGCCGCCGTCCGCGTACACCATCTGCACCCAGCCCTCGCTGCCCATCACCGGACCGCCCCACGAGATGTCGTCGGCCGCGCGCTCCTGCACGGATTCGCCGACGGCGACCACCTGCACGCCCGGGGCGATGGCCATGCGGATGGCGGCGCCCCGCTGCAGCAGCCGGGTCGGCGCCTTGGCCACGCGCGCCAGGCTCACCTCGTCGCTCCCCGCCCGGCCGCGGATGATCTCCAGCCGGCCGCGCTGGGCCGCGTCCAGCGGCGCCTGGGGCACGTAGGTCAGAAAGTTTTCCTGCACCGTGGACGGGGCCGCGGCGGCGGGCGACGAGGGGGGAGCGTCGCCCTGGCACGCGGCCAGGCCAAGGGTACCCGCAAGGAACAGCGACAGCCGTGCTCTCATGATACGTCCTCCTGAGGGGTGAGTTGGGGACAGCAGCGCACGTTTCCAGACAACACGGTGCGCTACGCTTGGACTGCCAGAGACTTCAGTCGATCGATGTTTAGTTGCGGATATTGTGTGTCGCTGCCACGACGCAGGAGTGGGCGCGCGGACGGGCTCGCCCACGCCCCTCCACGCCTCCTGCGACGACCGCCCCCGGGTGGTTACGCCCGTTTTTCGGTTGGGATGCGAGTAGGATAACGAGCGGAATCCCAAAGTCAAGCAATTTGTTTCCGGGCCGGCCAATCCGACCCGTCGGGGTGCGAAGGCTGATCGTGGACGGCGCGAAAGGGACTGCACTACGGACCGTGTTCCACCTCGGCAAGCATCTCTCCCGCCGTTCGCGACGCATTTGGATGGAGACGATGCGGCCGCTGCACTTACGTGATGCTCCGCCGTTCGTCGAGCTCCGAAACCGGGAGGAGGGATGCGGTACGAGCCCCGGCCGATGGACGAGGCGAGTGCGCGGTCGATCCTCGCCTGGCGCTGTCCGCCGCCCTGCGACGTGTACGACGCGCCGCGCCCCGTTCGTCGTCGTGGAACGAGCTTCGCGGGCCCTGGAGAGGCATGCTGACCCGCGCTGAGGAACGGTTCTTCGCCGACGAGCTGGCGTTCCACGAGGCGAAGTACCTCGCGGGGACCAACCCGCGCGAGCAGTCCGGCTTCGGGCGGGACGAACGGGACTGGGAGCGCTTTCGCCGCCCGGTGGAGGCGCCCATCGACCGGGACGGGTCGTTCCTGGACGTCGGGTGCGCCAGCGGGCTGCTGATGGAGAGCGTCGCCGCGTGGGCGCGGGAGAAGGGGCACGCCGTGGAGCCGTATGGCCTCGACATCTCCGCGAAGCTCGTGGAGCTGGCCCGGCGGCGGCTTCCGGGGTGGCGCGAGCGCATCTTCGTGGGCAACGCGCTTCTCTGGGAGCCGCCGGCGCGGTTCGACTTCGTGCGGACGGAGCTGGTGTACGTTCCGCCCACGCTGCGCCGGCCGTACGCCGCGCGGCTGCTGGAGCACGTGGTCGCGCCGGACGGGCTCCTCCTCCTCTGCTCGTACGGGAGCTCGCGGCCGGAGGGCGCCCGCGCGGAGCCGCTGGCCGACGAGATCCGCGCCTGGGGACTGCCCATCCACCGCGTGGACGAGGTGGCGAGCCCCGAGCACGGCTTCGTGATCACCCGCGTGGTGTCGGTGGCCGCCGGAGGGGGCGCGCGCGGCAGCTGAACGCGGCCGCCGGCCGCTTCGGACATCCGGCGGCCGGCGCTGTCGATCCCCGGTCTCCCCGTTCGACGTGTGGGCAGAGAGTCGATGACAGGCGCCGGGCGAACGCGTCCCGGCACCCGGCCCCGAACCCACATCGAAGGAGCCCCGCTCATGTTGCAGACGCCGAGAATCAACGGACGCGCGATGCTGGCCACCCTGGCCGCGCTCACCATCACCGCCGCGGGCCCGCTCGCCGCGCCCGCCCCCATCCAGGCCCAGGAAGAGACGACCACCATGCAGAACGCGACCCGCCCCACGCCCGCCCGCAGCGGCCACGTCGCGGCCAACGGGGTGCGCTACTACTACGAGATCCACGGCCAGGGCGAGCCGCTGCTCCTGCTGCACGGCGGCCTGGGCTCCATCGACATGTTCGGCCCCGCGCTGCCCGTCCTCGCGCGGAACCGGCAGGTGATCGCCGTCGATCTGCACGGCCACGGCCGCACCGCGCTGGGCGACCGTCCCATCAGCCTCATCGACATGGGCGACGACCTGGCGGTGGTGCTGCGGGAGCTGGGATACGAGCAGGTGGACGTGCTGGGGTACTCGATGGGTGGCGGCGTGGGGTTCCGCCTGGCCGTGCAGCACCCGGAGCTGGTGCGGCGGCTGGCGCTGGTCTCCGCCGGCTTCGCGCGGGACGGGTTCTATCCGGAGATGCTGCCGCAGCAGGCGCAGGTGGGCGCCGCCATGGCGGAGTACATGAAGGACACGCCCATGTACCAGTCGTACGCCGCCATCGCCCCGCATCCCGAGGACTTTCCGCGGCTGCTGGACCGCATGGGCGAGCTGATGCGCCAGCCGTACGACTGGTCCGAGGACGTGCGGAAGCTCGCCATGCCCGTGCTGCTGGTCTTTGGCGACAGCGACATGTACCGCCCGGAGCACATCGTCCGCTTCTACCAGCTGCTGGGCGGCG
>DASTNU010000696.1:0-4407 GCA_035720605.1 Longimicrobium sp.
TGCGCTCGGTGTCGGAGTCCATCGTCCCCGCCGCGGCAAGGTACGCCTGGCGCGCGGAGCCCTCGATGCGCTGCGTCTCCACGGCGCGCAGCAGCACCACCCGCTCGTCCGTGTCGCTGCCCAGCTGCGGCAGGTACTGGAAGGTGAGCTCCAGGCCGGCGGTATCCAGCCTCCGCGCGCCCAGCAGCGAGGTCAGCACCACCCGCGCGTCGGTCGACGACGTGAAGGTGCGCATCGCCTCGAAGAAGACGTGCGGCAGCGGGTTCGCGCGGAAGTTCCGGTGGCGCAGGGCGCCGTCCAGCACGATGCGCTTCTCCGTGTCGGAGTCCATCGTCCGCGTGGCGGCGATGATGGCCACCACGTTGTCGTGGCTCAGGTCGCTCTTCTCCAGCAGCCGCGCCAGCACCAGCCGCCGGTCGGAGGAATTGCGGATGTCCTCCGCCGCGCGGATGATGTCGGCGTACAGCCCGGGATCCCGCGGGCCATCCATCGCCCGCAGCAGCTGGAGGGACCCCGCCGCGAGCGGCGTCGGCAGGGGGACGGCTGCAGGGGGCGCGGTCGTCCCGCTACCCTGCACGGCCAGGGCGGACGCGGCCGTCCCCGCGGCGCCGGCGGCGTCCACCGGCACGACCGCCACCGGCCCGGCGGGTTCCCTGGCGATCCCGACCGCGTCGCGCACCCTCTCCGTGACGCGGCCCACCAGGGTCCCCACGCGCTGGGCGGGCTCCACGGGCGCGCGCTGGGCGGCCGCCCGCGCCCCCGCCGGCTGCGCCGGACGCAGCGCCGCGAGGGGCACCAGGCACGCCAGCGCGGCAGCGGTGGTGGCCAGGGCGGCGGCGCGGCTTACGCCGTTGCGGCGCACCGCGTGGTCCAGGATGGCCAGCAGGCGCCCCTCGAACTGGGAGCGGCGCGCCATCGCCAGCGCCGCGGCGGGTCCCGGCGCGGCGCCCAGCGAGCGGACGATGGTCAGCAGGTGGTCCGCGTAGTCCGTGGGCGCCGTGCCGATCTCCAGCACGGCGTCGTCGCAGGCGTGCTCGCGCTCCTCGCGCAGCTTGCGCGCGGCCATCCACACCAGCGGGTTGAACCAGTAGACGGCCAGCGCCAGGTGCGCGATCCACTGCGTCAGCGCGTCCCACCGGCGCACGTGCGCCAGTTCGTGCGCCAGTACCACGCGGCGCCGCTCGCCCTCCCACCCGTCCGCCTCGGCGGGGAGGAGGATGATCGGGCGAAAGATCCCCCACGTCATCGGCACGCTGGCGGCGGGCTCGCGCAGCAGCCGCACGATGCGCCCCAGCCCCAGCCGCCGCGACAGCCCGTCCGTCAGCCGCACCCACTCGTCGTCGGTGAGCTCCGTCGCGCGCCGCTCCATCCACCGCACGCGCGCCACGCCGAACGCCAGCCGCAGCGCGAACAGCGCCGCACCCGCCGCCCACGCCAGCAGCGCCAGCGTCTTCCAGTCGGCGGGCAGGCGGAACGGCGCGGGGCTGGATGCGGGGCTCGCAGAGGCAGCCGGGTTCGCGGCGAAGGACGCGGCCTGCGGATCCACCCCGGCCGCCGGAACCGCGGGATCGGGAGACAGCGGCGAGGGGGAGACGGCGGGGGCCGCGATGGCGGGCAGCACGCGCCACTCGGGCACGAAGCCGCGGGCCATCGGGAGCAGGAGGAGCGCCGCGAGGGCAGCCAGCCATACCAGGTGCCGCGCGGAGGCGGAGCTGCGCCGCATCAGCGCCGTCGCGCCCAGCGCGGCCAGGAGGACGAAGGTGCCGCGGACGGCGGCGTCCAGCACCGCCGCGAAGAGCGCGGAGTCCAGCAGCCGCATCATTTTCCGTCCTCCGCCTTGCGGGCCTGCTCGATCAGCTTCGCCAGCCGGTCCAGCTCCTCGCCCGAGGGGCGCGACTCCTCGATCAGCGCGTTCACCACCTGCTCCGGCGAGCCGTTGAAGAAGGTGCGCACCAGGTGCCGCAGCGCGGTGGTGCGCGCCTGCTTGCGGGGCGTGGTGGGGAGGTAGATGTAGCGCTTGCCGTCCATCTCGTGCTTCAGCTGGCCCTTTTCCTCCAGCAGCCGCATGGCCGCGCGCACCGCCGAATAGGTGGGCGGATCGGGAAGGTCGTCCAGCACCTCCGCGGCGGTCGCCCGGCCCCGGCGGTAGACGATGTCCATGATCTGCCGCTCGCGGCGGCTCATCCCGGTGGGTGTCAGCGGGTCCATGGGGGTGGGGAGACGGATGGAGGAGAGGGTCGCGCGATGTGCTGAATATTCAGCAGATAAATCCGCCTGTCAAGTGGTTGCCGTCACCGCCTGAGACCTGCGTGGGAGGGGGGATTGCCTGCGATGGTTGCCGGCGGACGAGCGCACGCCAGGCTGGGTCAACGCCGCGGCACGCGCGGCAGCGCCGCCAGCGGCTCGCGGCTGGGATCGAACGTCCGCAGCCCGCACTGCGCCGCGAGGTCAGCGAGGTCGCGGTCGGAGGTCACCATGGTCACCTCCGGGCGCGCAGGAGACACGGTTTGCAGCCATACCGCGGTTGCGAGATGGAGGATATCCATACTGCGTGCCCGCGCTTCCCGGTAGCTCGTGGTCAGGCTGAAGGCGAGTTGCCGGACCGAAGGATCAACATCAACGACGTTATACAGATGTGGGAAATCGACCCAGAACTGCGCCAACGCGGTCGAGTAGGTCGCACTGGATTCCTTCCGCAGCGCGGTCCGGATGGCGGTCAGCACTTCAAGGGCGACCAGTTCGGTGACGAATAAAGAGCCGCCACGCCGACTCACGATTCCACGTACTACCGCTGTGCCCTCTTCTTCGACGTATAGCTTTACAAGGGCGCTGGCATCGAGGAAGAACACGCTTTCAGAACCCCAGCCGTGCGCGGATACGGCTCAGCCAGTCAGACCGACGGACAACGATCCGGTCGGGCCGATCGCCCCAATCGGTCGCCGGGGTGATTCCCATCGCGCGCATCTCTGCCTCGAATGCGGGACGGTCCGGATGTCCCGGCGGCACCGGTCTCCATTCCCTGCGCTCCAACTCGTCGATCTGGGTTGCCATCATCGTCTCCGTTGTGGAAGCTCGTCTCCAATCTAATCGTGAGGCACTGGACAGTCCAGACACCATTCGGAGCGCATTCTTCGCGCCTGCCGCGCGCCTGCCGCGCGCCTCCGAGAGCGCGAGAGGCGGGAAGCGTGCGGATGGCGCGGCAGGCGCGGCAAGGATGCGTTCGGGCAGCAGCCGGGCCGACGGCGGACGCAGGCAAAAATCGACGTTCGTCCGCCGGGGGCACAATCGAACTCCCTTACAACGCATGCCCTGCATCATGATTTCGTGTCACATGATCTGAATCAGACATAATTTTATCAAAATTCTTCCCTCCCGAATCCGGCGGGGCTACCATGCGTCCACACCCCTGACGTCGCGTCGGGGACTCCCGGACCCTCTACCCCGGAGACGCCTCATGAGGATGCACAGGCTCGTGGCCGGCCTGGCGCTGGCCGCACTCGTCGCCGCCGCGTGCGACAACGCGATGGAATCGCAGAAGGACGGGGACCCGCGCATAGGGCCGGCGGATGGCCCCAGCCTTTCCGTCGGGCCCACGTCGCAGGTGGTGGTGCACTGCCCGGCCAAGGTGCAGACGGGCACCGGAGGGCAGTGCTATGCGTTCGGGCTGGACTCGCTCGGCTTCTACGCGAGCCACTCCGTGGACTCGTGGTCGTCGTCCAGCATTCCCATCCTCGTCGTCTCGTCGTCGGGGCAGCTGCTGGGGCAGTCGGCGGGCACCGCCACGGTCTACGCCACCATCGACGGGGTGACGGGCAGCACCAGCGTCGCCGTGCGCACGGAGACGGACCCCACGGTGACCATCGACGGCTCGCCGGTGATCAAGCCCAACGTCTCGTGCGCCTACACGGCCATCCCCAGCGGCGGCACGGCGCCGTTCACCTACACGTGGAGCATCACCAGCGGCAGCGCGTCAGGCTCCGCCAGCGGCCCCATCTGGACCGGCTCCTCCTCCGTCGCGAACGCCTCCTTCGTGCTGAAGGTCGTCGCCACCGACGTGGATGGCCGCAAGGCATCCGCCACGCAGAGCGTCTTCGTCCATTCGATGGGCGACTGCTCCTGAACGCGGCCCATCCACGGAAAAAAGCGGCCCCGGGCACAGTGCCCGGGGCCGCTTCCGTCGTCCTGCCGCGATCGATCGATGCCTACGCCTCGATGACCGCCACCTCGTCCGCGGCGACGACCTCCGGCGCGGCGGCCGCCGCCGCGGCGGCGGCCTCCTCCGCCTCGGCGCCGAACATCACGTCGTTGTACCGGTAGATCCCCGTGCCCGCCGGGATCAGGTGCCCGATGATGATGTTCTCCTTCAGCCCCTGCAGGTCGTCGCGCGCGCCGCGGATGGCGGCGTCG
>DASTNU010000697.1:0-6956 GCA_035720605.1 Longimicrobium sp.
GCCGTCGCCCCCCAGGTGACGGCGCCGTGGTTCAGGAGGATGAGGCCCAGCGCGTCGGGATTCGCGCGCACCGCCGCGCCCACCTCCTTCGACAGCAGGAACCCGGGGCGGCGATAGGGGATGCGCAGCACGCGGTCGCCGAACGCCTCCTGGCAGGCGCGGTCGGGATCGGGGGTGTTGATGAGCGCCAGCACCGCGTCCGCGTGCGAGTGGAAGACGCTGGCGGCGGGGATGAACGCGTGCAGCAGCGTCTCGATGGACGGCCGCGGCGACGACGGATCGGTCAGGCAGCGTGCCAGGTACGCCACCATCTCCTCGTCCGACATCTCCTCGCGGTCGAAGAGCGGCAGCACGTCGTCCAGCCGCACGCCGGAGAAGTCCGCGCGGCGCATGGAGGCCAGGTCGGAGCCGCTCCCCTTGACGCGCAGCACCCGCACCGGCCGGCCGAGCACGTCGGTCTCGTCCACCTTGACCGAGGTGTTGCCGCCGCCGCGCAGCACCAGTGACGTGTCCGCGCCCACCATGCGCGAGCAGCGCACGCAGGCGTCCAGCGCGTCTTCGGTCGCGACCGGGGCGTCCAGCGGGACGTGGGCTGCTTCGGGGGCGGTGGATGTCATCGAGCGGATTTCGGGTTGATGGAGCACGGATCGCGGCGCGTCGAGCGACGGGAAGGCGCCGCGACGACTGCACGCGGTCCGCCTGCGCGGACGAACGGCGCTGACGCGCGTCAGACCGGCGCGGTGCGGGGCTCGGCGGCGAAGACCTCGGGCGGCAGGGCGCCGGCGGGAAAGACGCCGCGCTCCGTCACGTACCCCGTCACCAGGCGCGCGGGGGTCAGGTCGAACGCCGGGTTGCGTGCCGAGCAGCCGGGGGAGGTCACGCGGATGCGGCGTATCGTCCCTTCGTCGTCCGGGCCGGTCTGGTAGTGCACCTCGTCCGCCGAGCGCTCCTCGATGGTCACCGCCGCGCCGTCCGGGACGGAGGCGTCGAAGGTGGAGGGCGGCACCGCCACGTAGAACGGCACGCCGAACTCGCGCGCGCACACGGCCTTGGCCAGCGTCCCTACCTTGTTCACCACGTCGCCGTTGGCCGCCACGCGGTCCGCACCCACGATCACCAGGTCCACCTCGCCGCGGCTCATCAGGAACGCCGCCGCGTTGTCGGCGATCACGGCGTGGGGGATTCCTTCGCTCCCGAGCTCCCACGCGGTGAGCCGCGCACCCTGCGCCCGCGGGCGCGTCTCGTCCACCCACACGTGCACCTGGCGCCCGACCGCCGCGGTGGCGTAGACGGGGGCGAGGGCGGTGCCATGGTCCACCGTCGCCAGCCACCCCGCGTTGCAGTGCGTGAGGACGCGCGCCCCGTCCGGAACCAGCCCCGCCCCGTGCTCGCCGATCCGCCGGCAGCTTTCCACGCTCTCGTCCGCGAACCCCTGCGCCGCCTCGCGCGCCGCATCGACCGCCGCCGGCGGATGCGCCGCGGCCTCCGCGGCCGTCCAGACGCGCTCGGTCGCGTGGAAGAGGTCGCGCGCGGTGGGACGCGTCGCTTCGATGAACGCGCGCGCCGCCCGCGCGTACGGCCACGGGTCGCCCGCGTCCGCCTCCGCGAACGCCTGCGCCAGCGCGTACGCCGCCGCCGCGCCGATGGCGGGCGCGCCGCGCACCGTCATGTCGCGGATCGCCTCCGCCGTCGCCCGGTGGTCCGCGCACGTCACCACGTCGAACGCGAACGGCAGCCGGTTCTGGTCGATGAGGTGCACCGTCCCGCCCTCCATCCAGACGGTGCGGTACGGTTTGCCGTTGACGTGCATTGCGGTGTCGGGAACTGCGCTCCTGCTCGCGCCGCGATCGGCGTGAAGATGGGGAACGCTATCCGAAGCGGTGGGGAAGGCGCAAGTGTTCCGCGGGCGTATCGACAAAAGCATGCAGGGCGGCTGGAATCATCCGTCCGCCCTGCATTCGCCGTCCTGCGGAAGTCAGCCGGCGCGGTGGATCACGGCTGTGGGCCGTAGCTGCACTGACAGTTCCCGTTCCAGCAGGCCCAGTGCGTGTATCCCTTCTTGAAGCAGGCCGTACCGCAGGTCATCGCGTTGCAGGCCCCCGCGGTCACCTGCGCCTCCGCCGGCGCCGCCAGCACCTGCGTCCCGCCGAACGCCAGCGCCAGGGCTACCGCCGTCGCGCCCGCCGCAGCAATCAGCTTCCGCATCAGCTTTTCTCCATCCCGGGGTGAGGGTTGCCGCCGCCGTCCGCGGCCGCAATCACACCGTAGAGGCGGGAAACGTGTTGCGCAAGGGCGGCGGGAAAAACCCTGCGTCGCTGTCCTCCGCGGCGCGGTTGAGCCGCACGTCGGAGGCGACTATATTCGGTTCCGTTGCGGGCCCGTAGCTCAGCGGTTAGAGCAGGGGACTCATAATCCTTTGGTCGCAGGTTCGAATCCTGCCGGGCCCACTCCCTGAGCCCCCGCCGCTTTGCGGCGGGGGCTCAGTCATTTGGCCATCCCAACAGCGAGACTCCGCGGCGCGTCCATCTGTGCCGGCTCTCTTCGAATTCCCCCGCTTGGTCAGCGTCGGGGTACCGGCGGACCCTCGCACGCCAGAGCTTCGCTGGGATCGTTCTTCACGCTGGCACGCCGTAGCGCCGCGTCGGTTCCATCAGCCGCGCGGCCTGCACCGGCATCCCGGACAGGGGAGCACTCAGCGTGCGTTGATCCCGCTGTAAGGCTCAGCCTTCTTCGGCGGAGGCGATGACGCAACTGTACGTGCGGATGCCGTCCCTGGTCTGCCGCCTGAACCGTTTGTTGACCGCATCGTAAAGTGGATACTTGGCGTTCTGCAGGCCCAGCACCGGGATCGAACAGGAGGGGTCTTTCCTATCCACGTTCGTAACCCATGCCCGTTGCCCGGCTGGGACCTCGATTGCTTCGTAGAACCAGTTCAGATGCCTGTTGATCTCGCCCAGGTCGGGGTTCCGGGGACTGTGCTCGCCGGGACCAGGCTTGGCGTTGAGCAGTTCTTGGAACTCTTCCCAGGGAACGTGGACGATCAATAATTCGATCCTTCCCTGGTTCGCGCGTAACGTAAAATCCCTGTTCGGGAGCGATCCACCCGGGCGGCTGCGGCGCGCCAGGGCGATCTCCTCACCGGGAACGTTGGGGATTTCCCACGTGAGCACGTTCGCCGGGTCGATCGTTTCCTGAGGGTGCTCGGGCCCGTACGGGTCAATCGTCCATCGGCCCAGCGCGCATGGATTCTTCCCGGTTCCTGACAGCAGCGTGGCTCGTGACCTGCTCCTGGCATCGATCCGCTGGACCTGTCCCTTTTTCCCGCCGGACGTGCGCGTAACGCTCACCGCACTGGCGGGCGCAGTGCTTTGCGTTGTGGTCGCGACGCCGATCGGCTCCAGATACGACTTCTCCAGCTTCATGAAGCAGATCCCGAAGTCGTCGTTGTATTCGTCGCAATCGACTTTGTTCGCCCAGCGGAAGCCGACGTACGCGACGTGGTTGCCGACGGTCGGCATGAACAACTCGGTAGCTCCCACCGGGTTCCTGACCGGGAGCATGAGCATCAGCCCGGTGAGTCCGACGGTCACCGTGGTGGTAGGCGCGGGCGCCGGGTCAGCGGATGGCCGGACCGCCGAGTCCGCCGACGCTTGCTCGGAAGACGCGTCACGGTCACTGCCGCCGCACGCGCCGAACAGCGCGGGAGCCAGGAGCGTGGCACAGACTGCGGCAACTCGGCGCCGCGTGGGGGATGGCATCAGCATCTTTCTGTTGCAGTGGCGATGGGTGGAAGATTGTTCCGGATTGAATTGAATACGGGGGCGGGCTTCCTCCGCGTTGGGGTTTCCGGTGGAGGAATCGCTCCTCTCCCGCAGTACGCCGCTGGTTCGTCAGGAACCTGCTCGGCCGCGTCAGGACGATTCCGCCGAGGCGAGGACGCAGCTGTAGGTTCTCACGCCCCTTATTTCGGCTGGGAGACTGGCCCTTCCGGACGACCGCGCATCTTCCAGCCCAAGGATGGTGATGGGACAGATCCGCCGGAGCCGTGTGGAATCGGCAGGGAAGCGCCTCCAGTCCGAACGGACTCCCATGAGGTCGTAGAATGCGCCAAAGTGTTCCCGTATGGTCGGCGGTCGGTGGGCTGCACGAGTCGCCTCTGACGTGGCCGAGTCGGCACCCGGCTGTCGCGCAGTCGTCATGCTCGTGACGTCGATCATGTCCGCCGGGGAAACGTGCATGATGAGCAGCTCGATCTGGTCCTGGGCGTTCGTACGCAGTGTCACGAGCTTTTGAGGAGTGTTGGTACTGCGCCTGCGCCGCGTGAGCACCAGGCTGTCCGCGGCGAGAGGGATGTCCCACTGCATGACGTTGATCAGCTCGACTGTTCTCGGGGGACGCAGCAGGCCTCGCGGATTGAACCTCCATGACGCCAGCGCGCACGAATCCGACGGCGTTCCGCCGAGAAGCGTGATCTCCGACCGAGCCCGGGGCCTTGCGGCCGGAAGCCTGACTTCCGCACCGGAGCCGTGCGTGAGGTCGAGCACGCCGCGAGGGATGCGTCGGGCGGGGGCCGCCGCCCTCATCCCGGCGCCGATCGGGTCCAGGTCCCAGCCATCCATGTTCACGTAGCAGATTCGCCGTGTTCGGTCGTATGCCGCGCAATAGGCCATGGAGTCACCCCGGAAACCGATCCGGGCGAAGTGGTTCGCCACGGACGGCATCAGCAGGTGCGTCCGGCCGGGCGCCTGTTTCGACGGAACGGCAAGCAGCGCTCCGGTCATCTGGATCCGCAGGGTGGCACCGTCCGAGGCGGCGGGGTCATCCCCCGATCCGTTGTCATCTTCCCCCGGGCATGCGGAGAGCAGGAGACAGGCGAGCAGGGGCGCAGACAGCGCAAGAACCCGGCGCCCAATGAAATACGGCATGAGGTTCTCCTTCCCAGTTGGGTGATTGCGCTGATGAAGATGGGCAGAGATCTGCCGTTTCACACCGGGACCGCGCGGGCTTCGTCGTTGGGGGTCGTGCTCCACTCACCGCCCCGCATAGCGGAAGGCGGCCCAGGAGGCGGGAGAGCGCAGGGCGGGATCGCGGGATTGCAGCAGCGCGAGCTGGGCGCGGCGCAGGGCGGCGGGGCCGTCCGCATCCCCCGCGTAGGCGCGGTGGAACTCGGCCATGAGCGCGGCGGTGGCCTGGTCGTCCACGTCCCACGTGCTCGCCACGATGCCGCCAGCCCCGGCCGCGAGCAGCGATCCCGCCAGCCCGGTGTAGCCGCCCGCGCGGTTCCGTCCGCCGCGGACCGAGCGGCACGCGGAGAGCACCACCAGCCGCACGTGCCGCAGGTCCAGCGCAGCCAGCTCCGCGGCGGTGATGCGCCCCGTGCCAGGCTCCCCGGTAGCCGCCAGCACCAGGTGAGAGCGCTCGGGGCGGTCGTCGTCGAACACGGCGTGGCCGGCGAAGTGCGCTACGCCCGACCGCGACAGCGCGGACTCCAATGCCGCGCGCGTGGCCGTCCGCCCCTCCAGCACCGTCTGGTTCGCATAGCCAGGGGCGATGGCGCGCACCTCCGCCCGCGCGTGCGGAAGCGGGTCCAGCAGCGGGTGCTCGCGCCGGTCGAACGCCGGATCTGCGACCAGGAGCACTCCGTCGATGTCGGTGCGCGACGGCGGCGGACGGCGCGCGTCCCGCAGGCTCACGGCAAAACGCAGCGGATGGTCCTGCAGCAGGTAACGGCCGCGGCGCGCGTCGAAGAGCGCGGGGAAGGGAACGGCCGCGATCTCCCCGTCGGCGATGACCACCACCGGCGTCTCCGCCTTCCCGAGCCGCGCCGCCACCGGGCGCACCAGCCAGTCGTAGAGCGCCGAGAGCGCCGCACGCACCTCCGCGTCGCTGGCCGGGCCCTGCAGCCGCTCCTCCAGCGTAGCCAGCGTCCGCACGAGTTGCAGGGTATCCAGCACCCTTCGCGACACATGCACCGATTCCCCGGCCACCGTCCACGCGAGCAGGGTGTCCGCGATGCGCGCGTACTCAACAACCACCTCGCCCGCCGGTCCCCGTACCTCCTCCTGGCTTACGTCCGCGACGCGGCCCGCGGGAGCGAGAGAGGCACGTCCCCGGTCCATGTAATTCAGAGCCTCGGTCGTCTTGCCCTCGGCCAGCTTGAGCAGCACCAGCCGGTCGATGACCCCGCGCGCATCATCGAAGACCGCCGCCCGGCGCGGCTCCACGCGGAGGGAGTCCCGCCGCTCATCCAGCAGGGCCACGGCGGATTCCAGCCGCCCCGCCGCGCCGGCGGCGTCGCCCACCAGCAGCCGAGCATCGGCACCCTGCACCAGCGCACGCAGGGTGAGGAAAGGGCGCGAGTTGCGAGTGAAGAAGGCCACGGCCGAATCGAGTGCCTCGATGGCGCCTCCCGGGTCGTCCGTCCGCGCAACCATCGCTTCCGCCCGCAGCACCTCCGTCCGGATCCACGCGTGGGCACCCGGGTCCCGGATGCTGCCCAGTCGCCCGCGCACGGCCTGCAGGTCTGCCCGGGCCTCCTGCTCCGCGCCCGCAGAGGCCAGCAGCTGTGCCCGCGCCAGCAGCGCCTCGGAAGCGACCACCGGCCCGGGGCTGCGCCCGGCGACCGCGACGCCCTCGTCCTGCATGCGGAGGGCGGGGCGCAGCAGGCCGTCGTCCGCCGCTTCGTCCGCGGCCATCAGCAGAAGGTTGTGCAGGCGCACGGAGGCCCGGTACGGACGCAGACGCTCCAGCGCACGATGCGTGGCGGCGTAGGCGGAGTCCGGCTCGCCGAACAGGAAGTGCGCCTCGGCGGTGGTCAGCAGCGCAGCACCCTCGTTCTCCCGCTCGCCGGCACGCGCAAAGGCGCGCACGGATGACCGCGCGAGCTGAAGGCCGCGCTCCCAGCCTTCACCGCGCGCCATCATCTGTGCCTCCAGCCACTGTGCCCGGGCGATGAG
>DASTNU010000698.1:0-5035 GCA_035720605.1 Longimicrobium sp.
GACGTGCGCGGCCTGTCGCCCGCGCAGCTGGAGGTGATGCGGATGGTGCTGGAGAAGGAGGAGGCCGAGGAGCGCGACGAGATGTCGCGCGGCCTCAGCTGGCTCGCCATCATCGCCACCGCCTCGCCGCTGCTCGGCCTCCTGGGAACCGTGCTGGGGGTGATGAACTCCTTCCTGGGCGTGGCGGCGGCGGGATCCAGCAGCATCACCGTGGTCGCCCCCGGGGTGGCGGAGGCGCTGGTGGCGACGGCGGGCGGCCTGGTGGTGGCGATCCCGGCGGCCATGTCGTACAACTACCTCACCGCGCGCCTCAACCGCTTCACCGGCGAGCTGGAGGGGATCAGCAGCGAGCTGATCGGCGCGCTGGCGCGCGAGGGGCGCATCTAGGTGCCGCGCCGCCGCAACCGCCGCGACCTGGGCTTCAGCGCCGAGATCAACGTCACCTCGCTGGTGGACGTCGTCCTCACCCTGCTGGTGATCTTCATGATCACCGCGCCGATGATGCAGGGCGGGGTGGAGGTCAAGGTGCCGCGCGCCCGCACGGAGTCTGTCCCCAGCGCCGAGGGGCTGGTGATCTCCATCGACCGCACCGGGCAGATCTTCGTGGGCTCCGCGCGGGTGGACTGGGAGCAGTTCGAGACGCTGTTCCCGCAGCTGGTGCGCGAGAAGGGCGCCAGCAGCGTCTACCTGCGCGCGGACGAGGGCGTCCCCTACGGCACCGTCGTCCGGGTGCTGGGGATGATGAAGGCGGCGGACGTGGCGAGCGTGGGGCTGATCGCCGAGCCCGAGCAGCAGACCGGGGGGTGAGCATGGAGCACCGGCGGCTGGAGCGAGGGCGGACGCGGGGGCCGCTGGCGATGTCGCTGCTGCTGCACGCCGGCGTCCTGGGCCTGCTCGCCGCCGCCGGCGGATCCGCGCCCGTGCCCGCGAAGACGAAGGTCTACGCCGTCGACATCGTTTCCCCGCCGCCCAACGTGGCCGGCGAGCCGCCGGCGGCGCCGCTCGCTGCGCGGGAGCCCGGCCCCGCCGCCGCGCAGCCCGATCCCGCGCCCGCGGAGCCCGCCGCCCAGCCCGATCCTCCGGCGCCGGACCCGGAGCCCGCGCCGCCGAAGGAGGCCCCGAAGGAACCTGCGAAGGCTCCCGAGCCTAGAAGGACCCCCGAACGCCCGGCCACCCAGCCCACACGTCCGAGCACGCCGCCGCCGCGCACGAACCCGGCGGACCGGCCGAAGGACGCCGAGCGGCCGAAGAACGCCGACCGTCCGGCGGCGAGCCAGACGCCGGCACGACCCGGCACGCAGAGCGGGACGGGGAGCGGCCCGAATCGCACGCAGGGCGGCGGCACGCAGACGGGCGCGGCGACCGGACGCAACCCGGACGCGTCCAGCCCCGGCGGCGAGGGACTGAACATCCACGTGGAGGGCGAGCCCTGCCCCGTGGCGGGCTACTGCGAGAACGTCACGCGCCAGGTGAACCGCTTCTTTCGCCCGCCGCCGGGCACCGCGGGCGCCACCGGCGAGGTGTGCTTCCGCATCCAGCGCAACGGCAGCGTGACCGACATCCAGACCCGCGGCGTGCGCGGCGGCGCCGCCTTCCGCCTGGCGATGATGGAGGCCGCCGAGGCCGCCGGCAGCCGCCGCTCCTTCGGCACGCTCCCCGCCGCGTTCGACCCCGGCCGCTGGCGATGGTGCGTGGAGCTGTCCCCGAGCTGATCCCGAGACGAGTGAGATTGTCGACCTTCCGCGCCCCTTGCGCCCTCGCCCTCCTGCTGGCCGCCGGCGCCTCCCTCGCCGCGCCCGCCGCCGCGCAGGACAGCGTCGTCGTGCGCCTGCGCGCCACCTACGAGACGGCGCGTTCCCCCGGCTTCGTCGTCCTTCCCATCGGCGGCGGGGCGGGGGCGGAGATCGCCGGCATCCTGCGGCGCGACCTGGAGCGCAGCGACCGCTTCGAGATGGCGGAGGCCACCGGTGCCCGCGCGGGCGACGGGCTGAACCTGGACGCGTGGAGCCAGCGCGGCGCCGACTGGGTGCTGGAGGGAAGCCTGGCCGGCACCACGCTGCGCCTGACGCTGCACGACGCGGCGTACGGCACCGTGAAGGGACAGGGCACCTTCACCGTCCCCGCGCAGGGGAGCCGCGGCTTTCGCATGGCCGTGCACGCCGCCGCCGACGCCGTGGTCCGCTGGGCCACCGGCGAGCCGGGGATGGCCGCCTCGCGCATCGCCTTCGTGACGCAGGGGCGCGGATCCAAGGAGATCTACGTCGTGGACTCCGACGGCGAGAACGTCACGCGGATTACGAACGACGGTTCGATATCGCTCTCGCCCTCCTGGTCCCCGGACGGCGGGCGGATCGCGTACACCTCCTTTCGCAGCGGCGCGCCCCTGCTGTACGAGCGCGACCTTTCCAGCGGCGGAGACCGCACGCTCTCCGACCGCAGCGGGATCAACATCACGCCGTCGTACGCGCCTGACGGGCGCACGGTGGCGTTCGGGACCACCGTCGGCGGGCACACGGAGATCGCGACCATCGGCCCGGAGGGGCTGCGGCAGCAGACGCGCGGCCGCGGCTACGAGAACCTGTCGCCCACCTGGTCGCCGGACGGGCGGCGCTTCGCCTTCGTCAGCGACCGCCTGGGCGAGCCGCAGATCTACGTGATGAGCCCCGGCGGAGAGCCGCGGCTGGTCTCGGCCTACACCTACGGCGGCCGCGGCTACAGCACCTCGCCCGACTGGTCGCCCGCGGGGCCGGCGATCGCGTACCACACCCGGGTGAACGGACGGATGCAGATCGCCGCGGTGAGCGCGGACGGTGGGAGCCCGCGGATGCTGACGGACCGCGGCCACAACGAGGACCCCAGCTGGGCGCCCGACGGCCGGCACATCGTCTTCGCGTCGGACCGCGACGGCGGCGGGCTCTTCGTGCTGGACACGGTGACGGGCAACGTTCGCCCCCTGCTGCGCGGCCGCGGCTTCGGCCTTCCCGACTGGTCGCCCACCCTGGCGCGGGCGCGTTAGGCGTCGCCGCGAGTGCGAAGCGCCTGCCTCGACGACTAGATTGCTCGCCCGGCGCCGGTTGCTCGCGGCGCGCACAGTCCGCGCAGGCGGACTTCGTGAAGCTGTAGCCGCGGTTTCGACCGCCTGTCGCGAGGCGTGCGAGGATCCGCGGTAGTCCGACCCAACACCAAACGCGAACACCGACTGCAGACTCCAGGAGACCCGATGAAGCTGCGCCATGCCCTGGTCCTTGCCCTGCTTCCACTGACCGCGCTGGGCGGCTGCAGAAAGCGCCCGCAGGTGGTTCCCACGCCGGACACGGACACGATGGCGGTGGTGGACGGGAACGACGCCGCGAACGAGGACAGCATCCGCCTGGCCGGCGAAGCCGCGGACCGCGAGCGCGTGGAGCGCGAGCGGGCGGAGCGGGAGCGGCTGGAGCGGGAGCGGGTAGAGCGCGAGACCGCGGGCGCCCGCGAGGTCCTCACCGACATCATCTTCTTCGAGTACGACAGCGACGAGATCCAGGGCGAGGCGGAGCAGAAGCTGCGCCTGAAGGCCGCCGTCCTGGCCGCCAACCCCAACGTGCGACTGCGCATCGAGGGTCACGCGGACCAGCGGGGCTCCACGGAGTACAACCTGGCGCTCGGCCAGCGCCGCGCGGAGGCGGTGCGCGCGTTCCTGGCCAACTACGGCATCGACCCCGACCGCTTCACCACCGTGAGCTACGGCAAGGAGCGCCCGCTGGTGGAGGGCGAGGACGAGGAGGCGTGGTCGCGCAACCGCCGCGCGGAGTTCGCGGTCATCGGCGGGCAGGTGACCGTGGTGCCGGAGGAGCTGCGATGATCCGCCGCCCGATCGCCCTGGCCGCCGTCCTGCTGCTCGGGACGGGGTGCGTGGCCACCAAGCAGGACGTGGAGGAGCTGCGGCTGGACGTGGCCGCCCAGCGCGCGCACCAGGACTCCATCTTCCGCGTCCTCGTCGCGCGCACGGAGGCCATGCTGGACTCGCTGAGCGACCAGAACGTGCGGCTGCGCGGCGACTTCGCCAACCGGCTGGTGGCCATCGAGCGGCAGCTGGTGCAGATCCAGGAGCTCAGCGGGCAGAACCAGGCGCAGCTGGCCGGCCTGCGCCAGCAGATCGAGCAGAGCGCCGCCGAGGCCCGCCGCGCCCAGGAAGCCGCGCAGGCCGCCTCGCGCGACGACGGGACGGACGGAGGCGGAGGCGGAGAGGAAGGCGATCCGCAGGAGCTGTACGACGCCTCGCTGGCGGCGCTGCGCCGCGGCTCCGTGGGCACGGCGCGGGCGGGGTTCGAGGAGTTCCTGGCCACCCACCCTCAGCACCGGCTGGCGGCGGACGCGCAGTACAACATCGGCCAGAGCTACGAGCAGCGGCGCGAGCCGGCGAACGCGATCGAGGCATACGGGCGCGTCGTCGAACTGTATCCCACCTCCGCGCGCGCCCCCGCGGCGCTGCTGCGCATGGGGCGGCTGGAGCTGGCTCGCGGGAACCGCACGCAGGCGCGCACCCACTTCAACGCCATCGTGCAGCGCTACGCCCGCAGCCCCGAGGCGGGCGAGGCGCGCACGGAGCTGCAGCGGATGGGGACGCGATGAACCGCCGGACGCCTGCGGGGTTCTAGGCGCCGTGCGCTGCCCCTTCTGCCACCACACCGACGACCGCGTGGTCGACTCGCGCAGCGTGCGCGAGGGCCGCGCCGTGCGCCGCCGCCGCGAGTGCCTGCGCTGCGAGCGGCGCTTCACCACGTACGAGTACATCGAGGAGCGCCCGCTGCAGGTGCTCAAGCGCGACGGAGAGCGCGAGCCCTACGACCGGCGCAAGCTCCTGGGCAGCATTCGCACGGCCACCGCCAAGCGCCCCGTGAGCCCCACGGAGATCGACCGCATCGTGGAGGAGATCGAGCGCGAGCTGGACCGGCGCGAGAGCGGCGAGGTGGAAAGCCAGGAGCTGGGACAGATGGTGATGGACCGGCTGAAGGCGCGCGACCACATCGCCTACGTGCGCTTCGCCTCGGTGTAC
>DASTNU010000699.1:0-6697 GCA_035720605.1 Longimicrobium sp.
GCAGCTCGGCGGCGGGATGACCGGGCTGACGAACGCGATCATGCCGACCGACCCGGCGTTCCTCAGCCCGTTCGGCAAGATGACGCCGCTCGCGGCGCTGTCGCTGTTCTTCGTGTTCGGCGTGGGGTCGATGGGGCAGCCGCACGTGATCCACAAGTTCTACATGCTGAAGGACCCGCGGAAGCTGAAGTGGTACCCGCTGCTGGTGACCGCGGCGCTGCTGGTGACGATGCTCCTGTACTTCGGCGTGGGCGTGGCGGTGAAGTCGCTGGTGGCGGGCGACCGGATGCCCGCGCTGGCGAACGCCGACGACGCGACGCCGTTCTTCCTGCTCCGCTACACCCCCGTGCTGCTGGCCGGCCTGGTCTTCTCGGGCGTCGCCGCGGCGATCATGAGCACGGTGAACAGCTTCATGAACATCGGCGCGGCGGCCATCACGCACGACCTGCCGGTGGCGTTCGGCCGGCGGGTGCAGAACGAGCTGCTGTGGGGCCGCATCAGCACCGTCGCCATCTCCGTGGCGGCCGCGTTCCTGGCGCTGCTGCCGGGCGCGCTGGTGGCGTTCCTGGGGATCTTCGGCTGGGGGTTGTTCGCGTCGACGCTGGTCCCCGCGCTGGCCATCGGGCTGAACTGGGAGGGCGCCACGAAGGAAGGCGCCGTCGCCTCGATCAGCACCGGGCTGGCCGTCACGCTGCTCTTCGAGACGCTGTCGTACTTCAACGCCTACAAGTTCCCCACGGGGGTGACGGTGAGCGGCCTGTCGCTGGTGCTGTCGATCCTGGTGTTCTTCGCCGTGTCGTGGGTGACGCGCGGGCGGGCGGCGGCGCAGCTGGACGGGGACGTGAAGCTGGTGATGTCTGTTTGAAGTGCGTGAGTGCGGGAGTGCGGGAGTGCGTGAGTGCGTGAGTGGAGTACGGGCAAGGTTGCGGCGGGGCCGGAGGTTTCGAGGTGCCGGATGCATCTACCCCATGCGCGCTGCGCGCGGGGCCCTCTCCCCCGCCCGGCCTCCGCTCGTTCCTCGCTACGGCGGGCGACCCCTCCCCCAAACTGCGGGGGAGGGGTGTGGAGGGGAGGATCCAGGCGGGATCAGACCATTCGCTCCTTGAACCTCGGCACCGGGCACTTCTTTCCTGCGGATGAGCGAAATCGCGGTAGGCCAGTCGGCGGAGTTCACCAAGACGGTCACCGAGGCCGACGTGGTGCTGTTCGCGGGGATCACGGGCGACCTGAATCCGGCGCACGTGGATCAGGCGTGGGCAGAGGCCAGCCGCTTCGGCGGGCGCATCGCGCACGGGATGCTGTCGGCGTCGTTCATCAGCACCGTGCTGGCGATGAAGCTCCCCGGGCCCGGGACCATCTACCTGTCCCAGACGCTGCGCTTCACGGCCCCGGTGCGCATCGGCGAGACGGTGACGGCACGGGTGGAGGTGGCGGAGGTGATGCCCAAACGCCGCGTCCGCCTGACGACGACCGTCACGAAGCACGACGGCACGCCGGTGATCGAGGGCGAGGCGGTGGTGCTGGCGCCGTGAGGGGTGCGTGAGTGCGGAGTGCGTTAGTGCGTGAGTGATCCGTACGCCGCGCTCCGCGGTGCAAGGCCGGCCCCGCGCCCGGCGGTTGAAAACCGCTGCTGGAACGTCACAAAGTCCGCCTGCGCGGACTGGACTCGCGGGTCAAGGTGGGTTCTCCCCTCTCCCGCGCAGTTTGCGGGAGAGGGGCCGGGGGTGAGGGGTCCGCGCGAAGCGCGACGCCGTTCTCCCCCCTCTCCGCGAGGACCGAGCGGGGAGGGGGCCGGGGGGAGGGGCCCCCGCGGACGCAGTGAGATGCATCGGCCACGCGCACTAACGCACTCACGCACCAACGCACTTGAACCTGGGCACTAGGCACTAGGCACTAGGCACTAGGCACTGGGCACTAGGCACTTGCCGTTTTCGAGGCCCGCGGTCGCCTCTGCCAAGGACCGCAGCCGGAGAAGTTCCAACCGTGCGTCCCTCCCGGGCGCACCCGACGTCCCCCAACGTGGAGATCCTTCCATGAGCAGCACCACCGCGCGCCAGAGCTGGCGCACCATCCTGCTGGCCGTGGTCCTGGCGCTGTGCCCGGCGCTGGCCCACGCACAGTCCGGCTCCGTCCGCGGCACCGTGGCCGGCCGCGACGGCGAGGCGCTGTCCGGGGCGCGCGTCACCGTCTCCGGCACGCGCCTCAGCACCGTCACCGACGCGCTGGGGGCGTTCACCCTGCGCGCGGTGCCCGCGGGCACGCAGCAGGTGCGGGTGTCGCACATCGGCTTTCGCGAGGCCACGCAGCAGGTGGCCGTGCGCGCGGGCGAGGAGGCCCTGGTGGCCATCCAGCTGGAGGACAAGCCCTTCGAGCTGGACGCCATGGTGGTGAGCGCCAGCCGCCAGAGCGAGCGCGTCACCGAGGCGCCGGCCACCATCACCCGCATTGGCACCGACGTGCTGGACGCCACCATCGGCAACACCTTCGCCGGGGCGCTCAAGGAGGTGAAGGGGCTGGACTTCGTGCAGGTGGGGATGACGAGCGTGGGCGTGAACGCCCGCGGCTTCAACTCGTCGTTCAACAACCGCATGCTGATGGTGGAGGACGGCCGCGTGATGGTGCTGCCGGAGAACGGCCTGCCCGTGGGCCAGTTCACCGCCACCCCCAAGGTGGACCTGGCGGGGATCGAGGTGCTGGTGGGCCCCGGCGCCGCGCTCTTCGGCGCCGACGCCAGCAGCGGCGTGATCTCCATGGAGACCAAGGATCCCCGCGACTATCCCGGGCTGACGGTGGAGGTGACGGGCGGCAACCGCAGCTACCGCGACCTGCAGGCGCGCTACGCGGGCGTGCTGGGCGACTGGGGGTACAAGGTGTCGGGCGAGTACCAGGAGGCGGACGACTGGAGCAACCGGCTCACCCTGCTTCCCGGCGGCCGCGCGCGCGAGTACCGCGCCGGCGACGAGACCACGGCCGGCTACCAGCCCGAGGTGGGCCCCGGCGGCCAGCTGGGGCTCGACTGGAACGCGGGGGTCACCCGCGGCACCGGCGCCATCGTGCGCTACCTGGGCGACAGCCGCCTGGAGCTGAGCGGCGGGATGAGCGAGACGGACGGCGTGGGGCAGACCAACGTCGGACGCAACCAGCTGCAGAACTGGCAGTACAACTTCGCGCAGCTGCGCTTCAGCAGCCCGCACTGGTTCGCCAACGTGTACCGCGCGCAGAGCCGGTCGGGCGAGAGCTGGGCCACCAACCGCTTCACCAACGCCTACTATCCCAACCTGGCGCTGCCGCAGGCCCAGCGGATGACGGACGACCAGCTGGTGGCCGCCAGCGACTGGCCCAGCGACGGGCGCATGTACGCGGGCGAGGTGCAGTACAACTCGCGGCTCCCCTTCCTCCTGAACAGCGCGGTGGTGCTGGGCGCCAGCTACCGCCAGGACGTGGTGAGCAGCGACCGCCAGTGGCTCACCGACCGCCTGACGGGCGACGACATCTCCATCGCCCAGTACGGCACCTTCGGGCAGATCACCGCGCCGGTGATGCCCTGGATGGACGTGGTGCTGGCGGGCCGCTACGACAACCACGAGAACTACGACCCGCAGTTCAGCCCCAAGGCGGGGATCGTGGTGCGGCCCCTGGAGGGGCAGAACCTGCGCGTGACGTACAACCGCGCGTTCAAGTCGCCCACCATCCTGCAGACCAACTTCCACATCCCCGACTGGACGCCGGCCATCGTCATCTACGGCAACACCGAGGGGTTCGACGTCAAGAAGCCCGACGGCACCCTGGTGCGCCACTATGACCCGCTGGTGCCGGAGGAGAACACCACCTGGGAGTTCGGCTACAAGGGCGTGCTGGGGGACCGGCTGTTCGTGGACGTGGCCCACTACCGCAGCAGCTACGAGAACTTCATGAGCCCGCTGGCCATCATCAGCGACCCCACCAACCTGGGGCTGGCGGGGCAGGGGCCCAACAACCCGGTGTGGGCGTACGACGCGGCGGGCAACCGGCTGAACAACACGGCGGGCGGGCCGGCGATCTCCCTCATCTACTACAACCTGGGCCGGGCGGAGCTGCAGGGCACCGACGCGGGGGTCAACTTCGTCGTCTCGCCCAAGGTGAACCTGCGCGGCACGCTGTCGCTCATCGAGCTGACGGACAGGGAGGTGGAGGTGGGGCGCGAGGAAAGCACGTCGCTCAACTCGCCGGAGGTCAAGTGGACGCTGGGCGCCGGCTTCCAGGACTTCGGCCGGGTGACGGGCGGCTTCACGGTGCGCCACGTGGACAGGTACTACTTCCGCTCCGGCGTGAACCGCGGCTACATCCCGGCCTTCACCACGCTGGACGCCAACGTCGGCTACACGCTGGACCGCTTCAACACCACGGTGAACCTGGGCGTCAGCAACCTCTTCGGGTGCAGCAGCCGGTACACCTACCGCGACACCGACGCGCTCTTCAACCGCCCCACCGCCCGCACCCGCTCGTGCGGCTTCGACCAGTCGCACACGGAGATGATCAACATGCCGGAGATCGGCACGATGGTCTTCCTGGGCGTGAAGTACCAGACGCGGTAAGCGGATGAGGGGGGGCGCCGGCGTGGTGGGATCGCGCCGGCGCCCGGCCGTCTGAGGGAATAGGGAATAGGGAATAGGGAGACGCGGGTCTGCAACCTCCGTCCCGGGCGGCTGAAGCCGCGGCAACGACGGCGGAAAGCCCCGCGAACCGCGCGGGGCTTCAACTGCTTGAGCCACAACGGATTGTCATCCTGAGGGAGGCGCCCGCGCGATCCCGGCCCGTACCGTGATCCCGGGGCGCCGACCGAAGGATCTACTCGCCGAACCTGGTGGCTCGACGTAGACGCGCCGCGCCCGGCGGACACAATCCGCGAGGGCGGATTTCGCGAATTTCCAGCGGCGAATTCATTCGCTCCCACGCCGGGCGGACTGTGGATTGTCATTCGAGGGAGCGCCGCGCCGTCCTTGTCGAGACGCAAACGCCGGTGCGCGACCGATCTACCGTCCGAAGCTGGTGGCCTGTCGTACCGACGGGAACCCGCGGCCACCGTGTCCGCGAAGGCGGACAGCGTGACGTTTGAGCCGCGATTTCGATCGCTTTCCTGGCCCGATCCCGGAAGCCCGATGACCCGCATCATCCGCATCCCCCGTACGCCGTTCCTGCTGACGATGGCATCTATCCTCGCCGCCGGCGGCTGCGTGCCCGCCTCCCCAGGTGCAGACCCGGCGCCGTCCGCGCAGGCGCCCGCCCCATCCACGTGGGAATGGGCCACGTACACCGGGCCCGCGGGATCGCGCCGGTACCGGCTGTTCGTGCCCACCGGCTACGACGCGTCCCGCCCGGTGCCGCTGGTGGTGATGCTGCACGGCTGCACGCAGGACCCCGACGACTTCGCGCGGGGCACGCGCTTCAACCAGCACGCGGACGCCGCGGGGGTGATCGTCGCGTATCCCGAGCAGCCCGCCACCCAGCATCCGCAGAAGTGCTGGACCTGGTACGACCCCGATCACCAGTCCGCCGTGGTCGGCGAGCCGGCCATCATCTTCGGCATCACGCGCGAGGTGATGGGGCGCTACGCCGTCGATTCCGCGCGCGTGTACATCGGCGGGGTCAGCGCGGGCGGGGCGATGGCGATCAACACCGCGGGCTCACATCCCGAGTACTACGCCGCGGTCGGGGTGCACAGCGGCATCCCCTGGCGTGCCGCGCGGGACGTGGGCGCGGCGCTGCAGGTGATGCGCAGCGGCCCGCCGGACGACCCCGACCTCATCGATCACCCGCGCTCGCTGCTCCGGGTGGTCGGCAGGGACTTCATCCCGGTGATCGTCTTCCACGGCGCCGCGGACCCCGTCGTCAACCCCGTGAATGGCCGGCGGCTGGCGGAGCAGTGGGCCGTGGCGGGGGGTGCCAAGGATTTCCTCCGCAGCGAATCCACCGTCGGCGGGCTGTCCGTGACGCGAGACGTGTGGGGGCCGATCGCGGAGCTGTGGATGGTGGAGGGGCTGGGGCACGCGTGGTCCGGCGGATCGACGGACGGCACCTACACCGACGCGCGCGGGCCGGACGCCAGCGCGGAGATGCTGCGCTTCTTCCTCGCCCACCGGCTGCCCTGATGCACCCGCTCCACTTTCCCCGGCATCCCGATCCCCTGCGCTTCTGGCGCCGCGCCGCGCCGGACCGCGTGGCGCTGGTGGACCGCGCGCGCGGCGGTCGGCAGACGTACGCGGAGCTGGACGCGGCGGCGGACCGCTGGGCCGGCGTCCTCCGTGCCCACGGCATCGGGCGGGGCGGCATCGTGGCCGTGCTGGCGGGGAACCGGCGCGAGGTCATCGAACTGTTCTTCGCCTGCGGGCGCGTGGGCGCGGCGCTGCTGCCGCTCAACTGGCGCCTCTCCCCCGCCGAGCTGGCGCCGATCCTGGACGACGCGCGGCCGGAGCTGCTGATCGGCGAGGCGCGCTTCCGCGACCGGGCGCCGGACGGCGGGTGGATCGACCTGGACGACGATGCGCCGCGCCTGCTCGCCGCATCGCACGCCCCGGCGGACGACGTGGAGGTGGACGGGGACGATCCGCTCCTCGTCCTCTACACCTCCGGCAGCACGGGGCGGCCCAAGGGCGCCGTCCTTCCCCATCGCCAGGTCTTCTGGAACGCCGTGGCGACGACGACTGCCTGGGAACTGGGC
>DASTNU010000700.1:0-3545 GCA_035720605.1 Longimicrobium sp.
CGCGCGGGGCGGCGCGCGTCTCCAGCGAGTCCAGCAGGCGGCGGGCGGAGTCGGTGATCTCGTCCACCGCGCGGTGGAAGGCTTCCTCGTTCGCGCGCGAGGGGCGGGTGGTGCCGCTGATCTTGCGCACGAACTGCAGCGCCGCCGCCCGCACCTCGTCCTCGGTCACGGGCGGCTCGAAGTTGGCCAGCACCTTGATGTTGCGGCACATGCGCGTTCCCTCCGGCATCGATTCGTTCCCGGCGCGGCGAGGAAGCGCCGCGAACCGGGGACATGGCCTAGTCGTGCGTCACCACCACGCTCTGCACGATCTTTCCGTCGCGCACCAGCGCGTACCCGGACTGCTTGCCCAGCTTCTTCCAGGTGTTCGACGGGTTCTGGAACGCCCACGTCTCGTCCGCCTCGCCGGCCTGGCGCCTGAGCTTCTGCCACGCCATGCGGATGCGCAGCGCGGCCATCTCCGGCAGCTTGCGGTGATCAGAGGTGGGGGCGTTTTCCGCCCGCTGCGTCAGCCACTCCTTCGGAATCTTCACGCTGCCGCGCCTGTCCGGGTGATCCGTATCCGATGGGCCGCGAGCGCGGTCGTGCGCATGCCGCGGCGGCCAACGGCCGAGTGGAAAGATAACCCTGCCGGACCGCCGCGTGCTACCGGCCGTCGCACGCCGGACCCGGCCGGTGGCGGGTGCGCTCCCTCATCGCGGGGGCGCGATGGTGACCACGGCCAGGCGGCTGGTGGTGGCGCAGGCGGCGAGCAGCTCGCCGCGGCCGTCGCCGTCCAGGTCCGCGATGGCCAGGCCGATGGGCCGCTCGCACACGCGGACGCGGCGCGGGGCAAAGGACCTGCCCGCCAGCACGGTGACCTGGTCGCCCTCCCACGGACCGATCGCCGCCTCGGCCGCTCTGTCGCCGTCCAGGTCCCCGACGGCCGCTTCCGTGGCGCCGCGGATGGCGAAGGGTGAGCCCGGCGCCGCCGCGAAGCCGCGCCCATCCGCCCGCCATACGCTGGCCGCGTCGGTCTCCACCACCACCAGGTCGCGGCGCCCATCCGCGTCCAGGTCGCCCGCGGCGACCGTCCACGGCTGCCCCGCGAGACGGATGGTGAGGACGGCGAGGCGCAGGCCGCCGTCCGCGCCCTCCACCGCGCGCAGGGTGCTGTCGCCATGGCCGGGCACCAGGATCTCCGGCCGGCCGTCCCCCGCCACGTCGCCCGCGCCCAGGCGGGTGTAGGGCATGGTGCCGACGCCCACGGAGGCCGGCGCGGCGAAGCCGCGCGGTCCGCCGCGCAGCACGCGGACCTCGCGGGTGTCGGCGCTCTCCACCGCCACGTCCACCCATCCGTCGCCGTCGAAGTCGCCCGCCACGACGCCGTGCACGTGCGGCCGCGCGCCGGCGTCGAAGGGCGAGCCCGGGGCCGGGTGGAAGCGCCCGCGCCCGTCGTTCAGCAGCACGGTCACGCCGGACGTCTCGTGGTTGGCCACCACCAGGTCCACGTCCCCGTCGCGGTCCAGGTCCGCGGCCTCCACGTCGGCCGGCTCCCGCCCCGCGGCGAACGATGCGCCGGCGCGCAGCAGCCCCGTGCCGTCCCCGTGCAGCAGGGTGACCGCCCCGCCGCCGGTGGCGGCGACCGCCACGTCCACGTGCCCGTCGCCGGTGAAGTCGGCGGCGGCGACGGCGCTGGGGCGCTGTCCGACGTCGTAGAACACCACGCCGGCGGGCGCCGGCCGATGCGCTTCGGCGGACGCGGAGTCCGCGTGGTCCCGCTGCTGGGAGCAGGCGGGGGCGCCCGGGAAGACGAGCACCAGCAGGAGGACGGCTTTCCGCAGGGGGATGGCCGGCGTCATCGTCCCTGGCCCGGACCCGCGCTCTCCTGCAGGTGGCCCAGGTGGCCGCGTACGCCGTCCGCGGCGAGCCCCGCCTCGCGCAGCAGGGTGCCCGCCTCGCCGCCGTCGCGCAGCAGGGCGATCAGCAGGTGCACCGGTGCCGGTCCGCGCTCCCCCATCGCCAGCGCCTCCTCCCCCGCCCGCTCCCACGTGCGCGTCGCGCCGCCGCTGTACGCGAGCGTCCGGTCCGTCATGCGCGCGTCCGGAGGGCCGACGACGGCGGGAAGCCCGGCCTCCAGGCGCGCCCTGGCCCGCGGGACGTCCACGTTCGCGCGCCGGAAGAGATCGCCGACGAGCGCATCCTCCACCGCCAGCAGGCCCAGCAGCAGGTACGGCGGATCGACGACCCGCACGCGGCGGCGCAGCGCCTCGCCGCGGGCGATCTCTCCGACCTTCATCACGGCCGGATCGGTGATCTGGAACTCGGGTTCGCGGCGAAAGAGCGACATGGCCGAAGCTCCTGCAGGGGGTCCGGCGGATGCCGGCGGACGACGCAAGGTCGGCGCCTCCGCGCACGCTCACCCGGGCGCGGCTTCGCGGTAGCGGTCGGGTGCGTAGCGGGCGGCCAGCAGGCCGGTGGCCAGGGCGGGATCGATGGACTGCACCAGCACGCCCTCCTCCCCGTACGGCAGGTACGCCTGGCACTCGCCGGACGGGGCGATCAGGGTGGTGGCGGATTCCTGGAAGCGCAGGGCGTAGTTGACGCTGGCGAAGTAGATGGTGTTCTCGCGGCTGCGCATCATCATCGCCTTCTCGTAGTACGCCCCGTCGGCGTCGCCCCACCGCGCCGGGCGGATGCCGTGCCGGTCGCTGCCGGTGAGCTGCGGGTGAAAGACGATGCTGGCGCCCCGCACCGCCGCCCATCGCACCGTCTCCGGGTAGCGCCACCCTTCGTGGCAGATCGCCACGCCGAAGCGCACGCCGTTGACCTGGAAGAGCCGGCGGGTGCCGCCGGGGACGTAGTGCGGGTCCTCGGAGGGGTCCAGCTGGTTCTTGGTCTGGAACCCCTGGATCCCCCCGCCCGCGTCGATGACGGCGGCGACGTTCTCCCGCCCCGCCGGCGTGAGCCGCTCCATCCCCAGGATGGTGGCGATGCGGTACGCCCGCGCCCACCGCGACACCGCCTGCAGCACCCGCTCCTCGTCCGCGGCGCCGAACGGCGGCACCTCGAAGTCCAGCCCGCGCAGGCCGGGGAGGTAGGCCTCGGGAAAGCAGACGATCTCCGCGCCCTGCGCGGACGCGTCCGCCATCAGCCGCTCGACCTTCTCCAGCCCCTCGTCCAGCGTGGCGGCGATGCGCGGCGTCGCGAGGCCGATGATCATCGATGGTTCCGGGTGTGGGTGGATGCGGTGCGGGCTCCTCGGCAGAAATCCAGCCCCGCGGCTCTGCCGTGCGGGCTGAAGGTGCGCGGCGCCTCCCTCACAGCGGTCCCTGGTCGGGGTCTGGAGGGTTTTCCCGCCCTGCCCGCGCTGTCATTCTGAGGCCGGCGCCGGCTGGCGCTTTCCCTCTCATGGATGGATGGCGCCGGCCGAAGAATCTGGTCGCCGGGGTGCAGGGACTTTGCCCGCGCACCGAGCTCCCGGGTCCGTGCGCGGGAAAGCATCCTGCGCTACGCCACCAGATTCTTCGGTCGCGCCACAGCGATCCGCGAGCGCTCTGGCTCCG
>DASTNU010000701.1:0-4299 GCA_035720605.1 Longimicrobium sp.
GCGTCCTCGTCGTGGTCGTGGCCGGCGCTCTCTTCGTTTCCGCAGTGCGCACGTTCCGCAAGGCGGGCACTCCCGTCCCGGGCAACGTCCCCACGACCACCATTGTTCGCACGGGGCCGTACGGCTACAGCCGGAATCCCATCTATCTCGCCTTCACGCTCTTTCAGGTGGGACTCGCTGCATGGGTAAACAGCCTCGGCCTGCTGCTCACGCTTCTTCCAGCGCTGACCCTCATGGCGCTGGTGGTCATTCCGCGAGAAGAGCGCTACCTCGAGGCCCGGTTTCCCGCGGAGTACCTGCCGTACAAGCACGCGGTCCGTCGCTGGCTATGACAGGGCCCCCGACGATCGGCAGCAGGGGATGCGGGGACGTACATCCTCGTGGCGACGACAGCCTTGCGCGCCGGTCCCGCACCGCTGACCCTTGTGGCGTCAGGCGGCTGCCTCCTGCGCATTACGACACTCACCGATGGACGCTGATTTCCCGGGACCCGGCGTAGAGCTGACCCACCTGCTCGTGGTCAGCGACGTAGCGCGTGCGCGCGACTTCTACCGGGACGTGCTGGGTGCCGAGCTGTTCCGCGAGTACGGCGGCACCTCGGCGGTCCTCCGCTTCCAGGGAGCCTGGCTGCTCCTGGTGACCGGCGGCGGCCCCACGGAGGACAAGCCCGGCGTCACCTTCGCCCCGCCGGCGGATACGGACACGGTGAGCCACGAGCTCACGATCCGGGTGCCGGACTGCTGGCAGGCGTACGAGATCCTGCGCGGACGCGGCGCCCGGTTTCTGACGCCGCCCCTCGATCGCGGCGGCGAGGTGCGCTGCTTCTTTCGCGACCCGGACGGCCACCTGCTGGAGATCAGCGCCGTCCGCTAGCCTGCGGCCGGCCAGGCTCCGTTTCCGCCTGCCCCGCGGATGCGGACGGCCCTTGATTGCGGAGCGCCCTGCGCGCCGGATCCTCGATCGTTCGGCTGTCTTCACTCACTACTTCGCATGGATCCGTGCAGCGATTCTGGAGGCTCCGGGAGCCCCGTCCGACGACGTCCCCCTGTCCCACGACCTGCAGCGAAGCCGACCATGATCCGGCCAAAAAACTGCCAGATGCCCGGACGATGCGGGCAGCGGCCGTAAACGGGGGCAAATGAGAAAGTCCACTCCCGCGGCGAACCCCGCCGCATACGTGGAGGCGCTGGACGGCTGGCGCCGGGCGCGCGTCGAGGAGTTGCGCGCGGCGGTCCTGGACGCAGCGGCGCCGCTGGACGAGGTGATCAAGTGGGGACACCTCGTCTATCTCTCCAGCGGGCCCGTCCTGCTCATCCGCGCCGAAGAGGAGCGGGTGCTGCTCGGGTTCTGGCGGGGACAGCGCCTGCGGTCCATCGAGCCCCGCCTGAAGCCGGGCGGCAAGTACGAGATGGCCACGCTGGAGCTCGTCGAGGGCACGACCATCGATGCCGGGACGGTGCGCCGCCTGACGCAGGAGGCCGTCGCGCTCAACGCGGCCCGGGGCGATCCCACGCTCGACGCCCGGCGTTGAGGCGTGGCGGGCAGCGTCCGCAGCCGCCGCTACACGGGCGCGGGCGCTGCCGATCGAACAAAGCTCTGATTGCCGCCGTCCAATTCGCCATGGCTTCCGAGGCCCGGTGGCTGGCGGCAATCACACCATCCAGGAGATCCCGTGTTCAAGGTGCTCCTCTATCTTCTCCTCGCCGTAGCATCTTTGCCCGGCGCGGGGCAAGGCCAGGCCGCACCCCAGGTCGAGACCCGATCCTTCCGGGTGACGACGGCGCCGGGCGTGTCGCTGGAGGTGGTCGACTGGGGCGGCGGGGGGCGTGCGCTGGTGTTCCTGCCCGGAGGCGGGCTCTCGGCGCACGAGTTCGACGAGTTCGCCCCGCCGCTGGCCGGCGAGTATCGCGTGCTCGGGATCTCCCGCCGTGGCAGCGGGGCGTCGTCCGACGTGCCTCCCGACAGCCTGGGCGAGCTGGTGGACGACATCGTGGCCGTGCTGGACTCCCTGGAGCTGCGCTCCGCCGTGCTCATCGGCCACTCCTTCGCGGGGATGGAGATGGCGCTGTTCGGGGAGAAGTACCCGGATCGATGCGCGGGCCTGGTCTACCTGGACGCGGCGTACGACTATACCGACTCGGCGGTCGAGCGCATCTTCACGCAGACCCCGCCGCCACCGCCTCCGCCCATGACGGCGGCGGACTCGGCCTCGTTCCAGGCGGTCCGTGCGTACGGCGAGCGCATCAACCGGTTCAGGATGCCGGACTCGGAGATCCGCGGCGTCCATCGGTGGGATGCCGGCGGGCGGATGGTGGAGAGGGTCGTCAGCGAGACACAGAAGCGGCAGGGAGCGCTGATCCGCGCGCCGCGGTGGGAGGCCATCCGGTGCCCGTCGCTCGGCATGTATCCCGTTCCGGCCCCGCTCGAGACGTGGCTCGGCTGGTACGACACGCTCGACGCGGCGCAGCGCGAGGCGGGTGAGGCGTACGTTCGCGAGTTCGGACGGTGGACCGCGGCGCAGCGGGCAAAGTTCGGCAGCGTGCCGCGGAACCGCGTGGCGGAGTTTCCCACCGGCAGCCACTATTTCTTCCTGGAGATGCCCGGCGCGGCGCGGCGGATCATCCACGACTTCGTCTCCTCGCTGCCGTGATCTGCCGGATGCCGCCCGGACGAGGCTGCATTCCCTTTCGCGGCGAAGCCGGAAAGGCGGCTACGGGATCGTGCGCGCGGGAGAGGATGGCGGAGGCTACCATGCTGCTGACGGGCTGACGTGCGGCTGAAGTTCTCGGATGCGGAGCCCGAAGACGCGGCGGCCATCGCGGGGCTGCAGAACGCCGCGGCCGGCGCGCTGGCCGCCCGCTACGGCGAGGGCCACTGGTCCTCGCTGGTCACCGAACGCGGTGCGGTGCTGGCCCAGCGCCACGCCCGCGTCCGGATCGGACGTGCCGGAAGGCGGCTCCACACCGTCCTGCGGCTCGCCACGAAGAAGCCGTGGGCCATCGACGTGGCGTACTTCACGCCCGTCGCGCGGCCGCTGTACCTGACCGGGATGGCGGTGTCCGTCGCGTACCAGGGGCAGGGGCTGGGCCGGCAGGCGCTGGAGGACGCCGTCTCCGTCGCGCGCGCCTGGCCCGCGGACGCCATCCGCCTGGATGCGTACGACGCGAAGGCCGGGGCGGGACAGTTCTACGCGCGCTGTGGATTCCAGGAGCGCGGCCGCGTCGTCTACCGCGGCGATCCCCTCGTCTACTACGAGCTGCTGCTGGATGAGGCACGGAACGGGTAGCATCACCCCGCCGCCCGGCTTGTGCCCCGCCTGGTGTTCCCCACATGTTCGGGTCGAGGCTGAGAGCGGGATGGATCGAGGGCCTGCGATACAGGAATGCATGGATGACGGAAGCCGATCTGGTCGAGGCCCTGCACGGATTTCTCGACCGCGCGTATCCGGGCATCGAGATACGCGCCGAGCCGTTCGCGGACGATCCGTCCCGCACCGCGCTGTCGTTTCGCCACGACCTCTTCGCCGGCCTCTATCCCCTCCAGCGGTATCACTACCTGGTCCATCACATCCCGCGGGACTTCTTCGATCGGCACCTTGCCCGCACGGTGTGGTTCGAGCTGGCGCCGGGAGAGTCGCCGGAGGACCTGCGCTACCCCGACCCCGAGCTCGTGGAAGAGATCGCGCCGGACGTGATGCGCGTGCTGCAGGGGAGTGGCTTTCTGCGCGCGCTCGATCTCGCCTTCTGCCCCGATCCGCCCGCGCTCCCGGCGCGCTGCCACGGCGACTTCCGCGTCTCCCGGGCGCTGCTGCTGGAGCACGGCTTTGCCCCGGACGACGACTTCGACGTCTTCCATGTCCTGATGGCCCGGGGCGCGTACTGCGATTGCGAGATCCTGTACAACGCCATGGAGGACAGCCGCCTGAAGGCGCGGTACTGGGAGGCCCGCGCGAAGGGACAGCTTCCCCCCGATCCCCACGCCGGCCGTGAGATTTGACAACACCTTTCATGCTCATAGCAAGCCCCGGAACAGAAGGCCTCACGCAGAGTCAGCAGAGGAAGCAGAGTTGTCCCTTGCACAGACCCAAACTCTGCTCACTCTGCTGACTCTGCGTGAGGTTCTTTCTTTTCTCAGGAACACACGTGGACGAAGCGGAGAAACGGACATGAGGAAGCTGGTGGTGGGCACCTTCCTGACCCTCGACGGCGTCATGCAGGCGCCGGGGGGCCCCGACGAGGACCGCGACGGCGGCTTTCCGCACGGCGGCTGGCTGGTCCCGTTTTTCGACGACCGGCTCGT
>DASTNU010000702.1:0-2766 GCA_035720605.1 Longimicrobium sp.
GCGGTGAGCTGTTCCAGCTCCTGCAGCGCGCCCTGGCAGCGGGTGAGCTTGCGCGAGCGGTCGTCCACCGCCTCCAGCAGCTGCGGCAGGAGGGTCTCCAGCTCCACGACGTCGTCGGGCCTGGCCTCCAGCTGGTTTTCGCGCTTTCGCCACCACTTCCCATCCTGAACCAGCAGGGTGCGCTGGTCACGAAGCTCCTCCAGCAACCGCTGGTAGTCCTTGCCAACGGGACGGCCGCAGGTGGGGCAGGTGCCCTCCGGACCCAGCTTCTCGATCTCCGCGATCTGCGCCCGCAGCTCCTTTTCGCGGTCCAGGTAATACTGGAGCTTGGTCTTGGCGTCCTGCCTGTCCGCAAGCCAGACGGACTTCTTCTCGTCCAGCGCGGCGGCGACCTTGTCGCGCTCGGCGCGCAGGGCCTCCAGCTCGCCGGCGTACTTCTTTTCCAGCGCGGGGGCAGTCTCCAGCTTCTCCAGCCGCTCGCGCCCCTGAACCAGCTCGGCGTCGAGATCGGCCAGCTGGCGGACGAGGAGCTTGCGGGCCTCCTCCTGCCGCGCCAGCTCGCTCAGCCGCTCGCTCGCCTCGGTGGCGGCGGGGAGGTCGCGCAGCTGCTCGCGGAGCGGCGCCAGCTCCGCCTCGGCCGCGGCGACGGCCTGCAGCTCGGCGGCGGCGCGCTCCAGGTCGCGGCGGGCGGCGTCGCGGTCGCGCTCCGCGGTCTCGATGGCGTGGGTGAGCTCGCGGAAGCGGTCCCGGGCCGCCTCGGCCGCGGTCCACCGGGGCGCGAACGCCGCCTCCGCCGCCACGGCCTCTTCCGTCTCGCGCACAGCGGCGGCGCGGCGCTCCACGGCCTCGTTGAAGCGGGTGCCGGCGGCGTCGCGCAGCACGACGAGCTCGTCGCGGTCGCCCAGCGTCGCCTTCAGGCCGCGGATCTCGCTGCGCAGCTCGTTGCGGCGGTTGCGCACCAGCTCCTGCGCGCGCCGCAGCCGCTCGTATCCCAGCACCTGGCTCAGGAAGCGGCCGCGGTCCGCCGGCCCCATGGCGGCCAGGAACTGCAGCTCCTTCTGGCCGGTGAAGTAGGTGTTGAAGAACTCGTCGCGCGACATCCCCACGCGCGACTGCAGGTAGCCGGAGACGCCGCCCACGCCCGAGGCCACCGCCGCGGCGCCCCCGTCCAGGAACACCTCCGCGCCGTGCAGGGTGCGCAGCACGCGGTACTCGTGGCCGCCCAGCGCGAACGACAGCTCCACCTCCACGCGCGAGCGGGCGCCGGCGCGGCTGAAGCGGATGGTGTCGTTGGTCCCCCGCGCCGCCGCGGCGCCGTACATCGCCCAGGCGATCCCCTCCAGGATCGTGGACTTGCCGGCGCCGTTGGGGCCGATGATCCCCGTGAGCCCCGGGCGGAAGGCGATGAAGGTGTCGGCGTGCTGGCGGAAGTTCTTCATCCGCAGGGAAAGGAGCCTCATCGCAGGATCTCCTCGCCGGTGCGGTCGACGTACGCCGTCCCCATCTCCACCAGGCGCTCCTTCTCCAGCTTGCGGTCGCGCAGCTCCCAGGTCTTGCGCAGGTAGCTGGCGACCTGCTCCTGCAGCGTCTGCCGGCGCACCGGCGCGCCGGAGCCGATGCGGCGGCGCACCTCCGGCGGGCGCACGTCGAGATGGAAGTGCACCGCCTCCGCCTTCCACTCGCGGATGCGCCGGTGGTTCAGCTCGCGGGCGACGGCGCGGGGAACGTCGTAGACCACCATCCGCACGATCTTGTTGCGCAGCCCCTCCGGGATGCGCTCCACAGCGGCGTGGATGGTCTCGTCCAGCTCCGCCGCGCCCAGCCCTTCGGCGCTGATCTTGGGCAGGTCCACCATCGTCCGCGTGTCGACGGCGTGGAACTCGGCCGTCTTCGTGGCGGTGTCGTAGACCAGGAAGCCCTTGTCCTCCTTCTCCGCCCAGATGTTGGCGGAGGTGCGCTCCAGCCCACCCGCGTACCAGACGTTGGGCTCCAGCTCCGTGGCGGTGTGGTGGTGCCCCAGCGCCACGTAGTCCCAGTCGGGAACGCGGATGCGCTCCTCGGGGATGATGGCGCCGCCGTACTCGGAGATGTAGGCGATCTTCTTCGCCGCGCGCGGGCCCTCCATCGATCCGTGCAGCAGCAGGACGTTGTGCCGCGCGCCGGAGTCCGGCTCCATCTCCGGCTGCGCCTCCGTCGCCAGGGAGACGTGGGGGAAGCAGAGGACGCTGGTCTCCACCTCGGGAAGGCTGATGGTCCGCCCCTCGTCGCAGACCACGCGCACGCCGTCGATCTCGCGGAAGAGGTTGAGGATGTTGCCCGTGTCGGCGCTGCGCGGCGAGTCGTGGTTGCCGGCGATGACGACGATCGGCACCCCGGGAAGCCGGTCGGCCAGGAGGCTGAACTGCCGGAAGGCGTCGGCGATGGCGGTGTTGGAGGGGCGCACGGTGTGGAAGACGTCGCCGGCGACCAGCACCAGCTCCGGACGCAGCTCCGAGAGCCGCGCCACCGCCTGGCGAAAGGCGTCGGCCACGTCGGCCTCGCGCACGTTCACGCCGCGCGGGGTAAGGCGGTGGTAGGCGCGGTAGCCCAGGTGCAGGTCTGCGAGGTGTGCGATCTTCAAGAGTGAAGCCTGCGTGTCGTTATATACCGTATGGATGGCACCGCGTGGTCGCGGGCGCGGCGACGAGCATCCTGCCGGCCGCACGCCCCCTCCGCTCGCTCGGGCTCGCACCACCCCCAAAAACCCTGGGGGAGGTTGGGATAGGC
>DASTNU010000703.1:0-2477 GCA_035720605.1 Longimicrobium sp.
CCGGCCAGCGCGTCGTCCATCACGCGGCGCACGTACGGCCAGCGCAGCCGCAGCAGCCCCGCGCGCGAGAACTCGCCGGTGAGCGTGTTCCCCACCAGCACCCCCGTCCGCTCGCGCGGGAGCCCCCGCCCCTCCGCGAACCCCGCGTCGTCCAGCGCGTCGGCGGCGACCTCCAGGGCCAGCCAGTGCGCCGGGTCGGCCGCGCGGAAGGCGTCGCCCGAGACGCGGAAGCGCGTCCGGTCGAAGGCGTACCCTTCGAGCACCGCCGCCTGGGTGCCGCAGGTGCGGTCCTCCGCCCCGGGGTCGGGCGAGCCGTAGTCGGCCAGCGGCAGCCGCTCGCCGGGGATGCGGCGGAAGGCGCGGCGCCCGGCCAGCACGTTCTCCCACAGCTCGGCGGGGGTGCGCGCTCCGGGGTAGCGGCACGCCATCCCCACCAGCGCCACGGCCGCGGTCACGGCTCGCGCTCCGCCGCCAGCACCGGCCGGCGGCGCGCGGGCGGCGCCGGCACCGGCACCGGGAAGCCCGGCGCCGGCACGCGCGCCGGCCCCGTCCCGGCCGTCCGCGCGCGCCAGGCCGGCGCGGCAGCGTACGCCCACGCCCACGCCCCGCGCACCGCGCAGACGATGGAAAGGGCGAAGAAGAGCCCGAACACCACGTGCGCCGCCATCAGCGCCCCGTAGGCGGCGGCCACCGCGGCGCCGAAGGCCGCCTGCGCGCGCGGCGCCGACGGCGTGGTGGCCGGGTCGGTCACCATGTAGAAGGAGAAGAGGATGAAGGCCACGCCCGTCATGGGGAGCCACGCGGCGGCCAGCGGCGAGCCCAGCGCGAGGTGGCGAACCACCGCCTGCGCGCCGAAGCCCAGCAGCCAGGCGGCGATCAGCGGCAGGCGGCGGGTGAAGCGCGCGTTGAGCAGGGTGCCCGTGCAGACGATGACCGCCGGGAGCGCCCAGTCGCCCACGGCGCCCAGCCCCTCGGTGAAGTGGTAGGGCGGCGAGATCGACACCCAGGGGAAGAGGAGGAGGGTGGCCGTGATCCCCAGGTTGGAGGGGTTGAAGAAGTGCCGCCCGCCCTGCGCCGCGGGAAGGCGGAAGAGCGCCTTGGACGCGATGGCCGCCGCCGCGGCGAAGGCGATCACCGCCAGCCGCTCGTTGGCGTACAGGAGCATCGCCACCGCCAGCCCCGAGATGTGGGCCGACAGGAAGAAGTCGACCACGGACCGCGTCCCCCCGCGCCAGCGCGGCGGGCGCCGCGCGGCGCGCGCGTCCACGGCTTCGAGGAGCGCCTCGGTGAGGTAGGCGGCGGCCAGCGCCACCACCGGCTGCGCCCACGACTGCTCGAAGCCGAGCACCGTGTGGCCCAGCACGTTCAGCACCGTGATGGCCACCGCGAAGCGCCTGAGCCCGCCCAGGCGGTCGGGGCCGCGGCCGTTCGCCTCAGGCATCGGGTCCTCCCGGTGCGGGGCCGCGGCCCAGGAGGACCGTGTGCCACCCCGGCGTCAGCCGCAGCGTCTCGGCGCGCAGCCGCCCGTCGGCGCCCCGCCAGCGCAGCTCCACGCGCAGCGCGGCGCCGGCCGGAAGGCGTCCCAGCCCGAAGTGCAGGTCGGCGCTGCGCTTTCCCGAGTGCCCGTTCCCGCCGTCCACCTGCCCCACGCGGATCGACCCGTCCGGAAGCCGGACCGTCGCGGCGGCGCCGACGGCGGGGACGGTGCGCGCGCCGCGGCCGGGGTGCCCGGGAAGCACCACCGTCGCCCCCGGCGCGCCGCCGACGGGAAGGCGCAGGTGCAGCCCCAGGAAGGCGCCGGGGCGCGGCGCGTCGTTGCGGTAGAAGCGGGACGGTCCCCACTGGTTGGCCAGGGCGAAGTCCAGCCTCCCGTCCCCGTCCACGTCGGCGGTGGCGATGCCGCGGCTCACCTGTGGAAAGCCCAGCCCCACCTCGCGCGCCAGGTCGTGGTAGCGCCCGTCGGCGGCGCGGACGAAGAAGCGGTTGGCCTCGTGGCCGGAAAGGTCGGCGTCGCCGGGGAGGAAGCGGTGCCAGCTCGAAGGACGGGCGGTCAGCTGGTCGTTCCCCATGGCCAGCTCGTGCAGCTCCGGCCAGCGGTTGGTCTCCCCCCGCACGAAGCCGATGGCCTGCAGCGCCTCGGGGGTCCCGTCGTTGTCGAAGTCGGCCAGGCGGGCCTCCCACGCCCAGCTGCTGCGCGAAAGCCCCAGCGGCTCGCTGCGGTCCACGTACGGAGCCACGCCGTCGCGCATCCGCCGGGTCTGCCCCGTGCTGACCCAGGCGAAGTGGCTCTCCTCCAGCGAGAACTCGCCCGCGATGTTGCTGACGTAGATGTCCAGCAGCCCGTCGCCGTTCAGGTCCGCGAAGTCCACCCCCATCCCCTTGAACGAATCGCGGCCCAGCACCTTCGAGTTGGGCGTCGTCAGGGTCTTCTCCCCCTCCAGCCGGGCGAAGCGGAATTGGCCGGGGGTGGAGCGGTT
>DASTNU010000704.1:0-5836 GCA_035720605.1 Longimicrobium sp.
ACCGGCGCGATCTATGTCGAAAGCCGGTCCCGGCACAAAGCGCTGCGCCGCCGGTTCGGCTGGACTAAGGGGAGCCTCCGCGGGCGCCCCGTCGCGCGCCGCGCCGCCGGGATCCATGTCCAGGGCCGGGCCCGCCGCGGCGGACGGCTCCGCGGGGCCGGCTGAAGCTGGGGTGGAGGGTCTACCGCGCATGGCGGGCGGCTCCGTTCGGGTTCTGCCGCGAGCCTGTGCGGCTCGACGTGAATCAATCTGCCTTCGCAACCCTCAACGGACATGGTGCAGATGACCTATGCGCGCCCCGCGCCGCGGCGGCGGGGAGACGACATCCGTCCGCGAGCACGAAACGAGGCCCGCGGATGCGCATCGGCGCGCCCGCGGGCCTCGTCCTGCCGATCTATTTCCAAAGCCGGGGGCCCGTTGGCGGACTGCTCCGCGGGGCCGGCTGAAGCTGGGTGGAGACTGTGCCGCGCATGGCGGCGGCTCCGTTCGGGTCCTGCAGCAAGCCAGGTTCGGCTCGACGCGGATGAAGATGCACCCTCGCCCCGAACCCGGCATGGTGCAGATGACCTATGCGCGAAATCGCACTCTGCTGGTGAGCCCGGTCTCGTCTCAGATCCGAGAAACGAAAGAACCTCACGCAGAGTCAGTTACCAGAGCCTCCGAATACTCCGCCGCGTCCGTTTGCAGAGTCGGTCGCCGTGCCTTCGGTTGCGATGGCCGCTGCCGTTCCTACCATCCGCGTCCGTTAATTGCCGGACCCTCCGAGGGTTCCCCCGTCGAGCACAGGCCGTAGTTCACCGTTCGGCCCTGCTGCTGGCGAGGTCGGCGAGCCGGAACAGGCCATCGCAGCTGCGGCGAGACCGAGAAGGAGAAGCAGTTTGCGCACGGGTATCTACCTTTCTGTTGATGGACGAGTGGCCGTTGGGGTTACAGCACGCGACGCCCCAGCATCATAATGACGGCTCTACAGTATTAACCACCCAACACCCACAATCCCAACACACTCTTTACGTCCTTGCGTGCATAACGGTGCGCGGCCATGTTGTTGTCCACGCTGTATAAAAGATCGGACGCCCACCCGCCGCACTGGAAGAATCGAAAAGGCTGGGAGAATGGTAGGCATCAAGCGGCCTGATCCGGAAGCGAGGCAACCGCGCAAGTGGCGCCTGGTACCGCCACCGATCGG
This sequence comes from Longimicrobium sp., assembly GCA_035720605.1. GTDB lineage: Bacteria > Gemmatimonadota > Gemmatimonadetes > Longimicrobiales > Longimicrobiaceae > Longimicrobium. Next base: position 1,187 of record DASTNU010000704.1, read on the forward strand.
ACGCAATCAGTCATTTGATGGGGTGCATGTGCTGGATGAAGTGGGGGGCGAGCTCGGCGCTTTTCTGTTCCAGCGGGTGCGTGACGTATTGCTATGGGCTGACGTAGCACCGGAGGCAAGGAGTAGACTGTTTCAAACCAGCCAACCTCTCCGAATCCCGTCGGGAGCAAACGAGATCAAAGCGGAACTGCATGTCCTTTCCGATCTGGTAGCTTCTCCTGCCGGCGCAACCTCCGAGCGAACGGCCGCTGCGTGCGCAGGAATTTACCACTGGGCATTGGATCGAGTGTTCTACGCGACCGCAGCCGAGTTCGCTTCTGCTGCTGCGCACGCACAGCCTTCCGATCCGATGTTCGCAATCTATGCAGGTCGTGCTGAACGTGCCCGTGCGGCGTATGACCTGGGCGCACTCTGGTTCCAGCGTGCAATATCTATCGCGCGGCTGGGCGGCAAGCTGGCTGCATACACTGTCGCGCTTCTGTCCTGGGCGAATCAGGAGATTGGGCGAGGAAATCGGGCGCGTGGGCGCGCGTTACTGCATCGTGCGTGGCGCTATGCGAAACGGCACAACCTCCGTCATCTGGGTGCCGAAGCGCGCCACGACCTGCTGGCGCTGTGTATCGACGTAGAAGATTGGGAAGAGGCTGAGATACACGCCGAAGCAGCAGCAAACCTTTATGGTCCAAGAGCGAGAAACATCTTTGCTCTTGCACACGACTGGGCCCTGATCTGGTTGCATCGCGGGTATTTCTCGCACGCACTCCCGGTGATGGAAGCCGCTTTGCCTTTCCTGACTCTCCCAAGTGCCCGCGTGCTGGCGCTCTCCAGCATAGCACGAGCGGCGGCGGTTCTCGGACAAACCGAGCGCTTCCGTTCGGCCTCTGATACCGTCCTGGGCCTGGCTGCCGTCGCTACCGAGAATGCCCCGATCGCTCTGGTGCACGTAGCGCAGGCGCACTACACGGCTGGTGACATCGAGCGGGCGCGGACGCTCGCCGCCCGCGCTCGCGAAATGGCACGGGGACGGCAGGATGTTACTGCCGAGCACTTCGCTACCGAATTGCTCGCGAGGATTCGTTCTGCCGCCCCGCCGGAAGGCGAAAAACCGCTACCTCCCGACAGCCCCATCCCCGCGAATGCGCAAATGCTTCTCCAGCGGGTGAGACGCTTGGCGGCATCTCTCTAGAGAGTGGCTGCGTCAGTTCCCCGAACCGATCGCCCCACCGCCTCGGGCTTCCGTGCTGCTGTCCGTGGAAACGGTGGTCTCCCATCCGGTATCATGACCGGAGCCCTCTCCCGTACGGTGCCCCGAACCATACCCCAACCCCTCGTCAAAGACAGCATTCCCAGGCTCGGCTTCCTGTTCGGTAGTCGGCATGGTCGTGCACGCGGTGAATGACAGCAGCGCCACAAAGGTCAGGGAGAATCTCTTGGGCATGGGTGCGCTCCGCCGCTTGATGATGGCATTGCCCCGACTGAAGTGCCGGGCTAGGCAGACGGAAAATACATCCGACCGGTACGAATACGCCACCAACCGGGGGCAGGTATCTCCCTCTGCAAAGGTCCTGACCACCCGGAGGGTGCCTGCGGAGCCCTGTGAGAGCGTGAGGCATTGGGCTGAGCCATGACCGATCCGATTGAGCCAGCAGTACGCTCAACGACTGTGTTCTGGTGAAAAATTGCTTTCGGATTACGCCTGCTTTACGTATCGAAGCGCCGAGGTTGTGGCAGCTTTCGACACGGGAGGCATGCAGATGCGAATCGATACGCGTAGACCTCTGTCGCATCGCAGCAGGCAGGGGAAGCCATTCCCCCTGATCTCCGCGGGGTGGAGGTTCGGGAGCGGGAAATGACGGGCCGGGCAGAAAAGGCGGCCGGGTACGCGCGAGGGCGTACTCCGCGCTTCTGGTGCATCCCGCCTGCCATGCTGCGTGATCCGGGAGAAAGACTGGAGGGCGAAAATATTCTCGCCGAACTGCCCGGAGACCTGGGGTTGCTACTCTGGCGCGCCGCGCGGGACGTGACGCTCTGGGCGGGGACGCCCGCCGAATCACGCAGGGACCTGTTCTCGGAGGGAAGCGCGAACGCGCGGCTCGCGTTGCTTGCGGCAACCGAAATCCCGTCGCGGGTCGCGGCGTCGGTAGACACCCTTTCCGGGATGCTTTCCCCGGGGAGCCGGGCGGAGGGGGAGATCATGTCGCTATGCTGCCTGGAACTGGCGGCATGGGCGCGCGGGGCCGGGCTGTCGCAGACAGCCGTCGCGTTCGCCCAGGCGGGCGCGCTCGCTTCTCCCGAGTTCGCCGAAGCGGCCCTCCACGTGGGAGCGTACGCGCGGGCGGCGGGACAGGGCGCCCGCGCCGAAAGCTGGCTGCGCCGGTCCGTCTCCCTCGCAAGGCGCGAGAGGGACCGGGGAGCCTACGCCGGCGCGCTGGCGGAATTGGGTACCCTGTACGAGAGCAGGAATGACGTCGTGCAGGCCGAACGGTTCTACCGCTGGGCCTTTCGGGCAGGGCGGCGGTTCTCCGCACGCAGGGCACGCATGCGGGCCTCTCACGGGCTGTTCCGCCTCGCGCGGCAACGTGGGGATTCCGCGAGTGCGGCGGAGTTCGCGTTGCGCGCGCAAGCGGCGTACGAGCCTGACACGGCCGGAGCGCCGGACCTCCTGCTGGACCTCGCCCGGTTCTGGACAGACACCGGCGAACCGGCGCGCGCGCGTGCTGCGCTACGGCGCCTCTGGCCGTCTCTGGGTAGTCTCCCGCCAGCCGATCAGCTGGCTGCCCTGGCGCTGGCTGCGTGGGCGTCCGCCGGAGTGGCCACCCCCCGGATACGTCGCGGCGCGGAGTGGGCCGCGTGGGAGTTGATGGGAGATCTTACGATCCCTGACGGCGTGCGTTTCCAGGCCGCGCTCGACCTCGCCCACGCCGCCCGGCAGGACGGCGATCTGGCCGCCTTCACGCAAGCCAGGCGCGCGGTGCTCCTGCTTGCACCGCACGCAGGATTTCAGGCAGTGGCTACGGAGATGGCGGAGATCTGGCCGGACAGCGAACACCCGGTGGAGCGTGCGTCGTGATCGCGCCACAAGGCTCCCCGCCAGCCCCGCGGCCGACCGCTCGCCGGGAGCGGCGCGGGCCACCGACGCGCGGAACGCGTTGGATTTCCTGCTGCAAGACATTCCGAAGGACCGGCGCCCCTCCGCGAGCAAGTCTCTCATTGCCGGCATTGAAGCTCACTACGCTGCAGCCGGTCTGGCACCCCCGGCGTGGGTCAACGTGCTTCAGGACCGCTACGGAGGGCGCTCACCAGCAAGAGAGAAAAGGGAGGCGTGATGCCGGCCTTGGGGCCGGCCGCGTGCGCGGGAGATCCTTCGGTCGGCTCCCTCGGAATGACAGTCCGTGTGGTTCATGCAGTTGAAGCCCCGCGCAGTTTGCGGGGCTTTCCGCCGTCGTTGCCGCGGCTTGAGCCGCCCGGGCGAGGGGCCGGATCCGCGCTCCGGAGCTGGCCACCAGGTGCGGACGCTAGATTCCTCGGTCGCGCGCAAGAATCGGTGGAAGGAAACATTCTGCGCGGCGCTCCCCTCGGAATGACAGTCCGCGTGGTTCATGCAGGTGAAGCCCCGCGCAGTTTGCGGGGCTTTCCGCCGTCGTTGCCGCGGCTTGAGCCGCCCGGGCGAGGGGCCGGATCCGCGCTCCGGAGCCGGCCACCAGGTGCGGACGGTAGATTCCTCGGTCGCGCGCAAGAATCGGTGGAAGGGAAGATTCTGCGCGGCGCTCCCCTCGGAATGACAGTCCGCGTGGTTCATGCAGGTGAAGCCCCGCGCAGTTTGCGGGGCTTTCCGCCGTCGTTGCGGCGAGTTCACTCGCTCCAACCCGGCGCGACGCCTTGTACGCGGGGTGCGGAACGTATACGTTTGTGTCGCATCACCTTCCCTCCCGCCGGCCGGTCTCGACTCCCCCATCCCGCGTTGTGCCGATGGACCCGCTTTCCCCGTCCGCATCCGCGTCTCCCGCACTCACCGTTCCCCTGGCCGGGGGCGACGACGCCCTGGCCGCCGCCCTGGAGGCGCTCGAAGCGGAGCGCGCCGCGCGCGAGCGCGCGGAAGCCGCCCTGCGGGAGAGCCAGCGCCGCATGGCCGAGGTGGAGTCGCTGGCCCAGCTGGGCAGCTGGGAGCAGGCCGTCGGCGAGCCGCTGGACCGGCAGCCCATCCGCTGGTCCGGCGAGCAGCTGCGCCTGCACGGCTTCGAGGGCGACTACCGCCCGGCTACCTTCGGCGACTTCCTGGACCGCGTGCACCCCGACGACCGGCAGCCGCTCGCCGACGCCTGCGCCGCCGCGGTGCAGAGCGGCGACTCCGCCGGCATCGGCTACCGCGTGGCGCGGGCGGACGGGCAGCTGCGCTGGCTGTACGCCCGCGCCCTCCTGGTGCGCGACGCGCAAGGGCAGCCGCTGCGCCTGGTGGGCACCTCACAGGACGTGACCGAGCACCACTTGGCCGAGGCCGCCCTGCGCGAGCGCGAGCGCACGCTGGACGAGGTGGAGCACCTGGGCGACCTGGGCACCTGGGAGTGGCACCTGCCCACCGACACCATCACCTGGTCGCGCGAGCAGCTGCGCATCCACGGCGTCGACCCGGCCACCCGCTCCCAGACCTTC
>DASTNU010000705.1:0-4327 GCA_035720605.1 Longimicrobium sp.
GTAGCGATTTCGACAAAGCGGCGTTGCGCCTCTGCCAGTCTGCCAGCGTCTACGTGCAAGAAACCTGCGAGTTTGACGAGAGTGCCAGAGTTAGGCAACTCGAGCCCACGTTCCCAGCGCTTTAGCTCCGGCAGTTTTACACCAACGGCTTCCGCCAAATCGCGTTGGGCGACACGGCGAGCCATACGGACACTCCGAATGTCAAACGCGAGAATTTCTTGCTTGTGTCGCGGCATCAGATCCTATTCGCCTCCCTCGAGCAGAATGGTACGGGACAAACGTTTAACACGACGTTTGATTCGCGTCGCGACACCCCGAGGATCACGACGCACGTCGGAGCCCCACACGCGTGTTACAGCCCAGCCGAGTTGACGAAGCTGGCGGTCTACTCGCCGGTCGCGTTCCCGATTACTCTCAAAGCGCTTTATCCAAAACTCTCGATTGGTTTTTGGTGCCAATGCTTGCTCAAACCATTTTCGTCCATGCCAGAAGTCGCCATCGACGAAAACCGCTAATCGACAAGTTTTAATGACGAGATCGGGGCTACCCGGCAAAGTTTTGTCATTCCTACCGACCACTATCCCCGCATTTGTCAGCGCCTCAGCCAGCATATCTTCGTCGAGCGTGCCCTCTCTGCGGACTCGCTTCATTACCTCGGAACGGAATTCACGAGAGAACACATCAGCCATCTCGACCTCTTCAATCACCACGAGTCGCTAGAAGGTAAGCTCCTTTGGTCTAGGGTCAACGGGCAGTCTGAGGATCAGCGCCGGTCACAGAGAAACTCCGCCTTGGTGGCTGACGCGGGGACCGTGGCTTATAATGTCTTCTCTCTCGCGCACACGACCGATAAGAGGCACTGCACGCATACCCTTCAACTTCACAAACGAGGTGGCGCATGGCTTTGGTGACCAACATTGAAGCCGTCCGAAAGGAGAGCCAACGAGTACACGGTTTTGTAGAGTGCTCGTACTCGATATTCTCAGACGGCGGCGAACGGTATCTCCAGTTGGACACCTATGGATCCGCCGACCGAGCACAGCCAGGCAAAGTCAGCCAGGCGCTGCAGTTTAATCGCAACGGTGCTGAACGGCTTCTTCATCTCATCCGCGAAGCATTCCCTGATCTTGTTTAGGTCGCCGTTCTAGCGCGATAGGATATCCGCAGCAGGAGCGAGCGCAAATCCCTCCGGCCTGGGTTGCGTCCCAACGATGAGCGCCCGCACATTCGCATGCCGGCGCCGTCGTTCTGGCGTAGCGCTTCCGGCAGCGTCGCGAACACGCTTCACCGGCACCGTCGCGGGCTGGGACGCATCCCCCGCCCGCGGGAGTGCCCGCGCCAAGAACAAATTTCAGTTTGCTGCCCCCGCAGTCAGGATGACAAAGCTGTGCGCGAGCGCACGAGGGAACCACTCCCTCTCTCCGCGCAGTTTTGTCGGGGAGGTGTCGGAGACCTCAAACGTCGAGGACGCGGAGAGGAATCATCCCTCCGCGCCCTCCGCTTCGCCGTGTGAGACTACCGTCCCCGGTCTTACCGCCCGCTCGTGCCCGGCGCGGGGGCGGGGGTCTCGGCGGGGGTGTCGACGGCGACGATCTCCACCGGGTAGGGCAGCTCGCGCAGGCCGGCCTCCACCTTGGCGCGGTCGCCCACCACCACGATGGCGAAGCGGCCGGGCTGCAGGTACTCGCGCGCCACGCGGTTCACGTCCTCCAGCGTCACCGCGGCCACCCGCGCGTTGTACTCGTCGAAGTAGTCCATCGGCAGGCCGTACAGGATCATCTCCTGGATGCGCCCCGCGAAGTGCTCGTTGGTCTCCAGCGACATGGGCTCGCGGCGGATGATGCTCGCCTTGGCGAACTCCAGCTCCTGCGGCGTCACCGGCCGCGCGCCGCGGATCTCCTCCAGCTCGCGCATGAACTCCATCACCGACTCCCGGGTCACCGCCGTGTGCACCCCGCCCGTCGCGGTGAACGGGCCGGCCAGGCGCCCCATCTGGAAGGTGCTGCGCGCGCCATAGGTGTAGCCCCTGGCCTCGCGCAGGTTGAGGTTGATGCGGCTGGTGAAGGCGGATCCCAGCACCGTGTTCATCACCAGCAGCGGAAAGTAGTCGCGGCTCCCCCGCTCCACCCCCACGTGGCCGATGCGGATCTGCGACTGCGCCGCTTCCGGCCGGTCGATCAGGTACACCTTCGTCGCCGCCAGCGGCGTGGGTGCGGCGGGCGGCGTCAGCGCGGGAACGCTTCCCCGCTGCCACCCCGCGAACGCCGCCTCCAGCTGCGGGATCACCTGGCTCGCGCGCACGTCGCCCACCACGATCAGATGGCTGTTCTCCGGCCGGTAGCGGGCCTGGTAGAAGGCGCGCAAGTCCGCGGGAGTGATGGCGCGCACGGAGGCCGGCGTTCCCTGGACCGGCCGGCCCAGCGGGTGCGACGGGCCGTACACCACCCGCGCGAACGCCTCCTGCGCCACGGTGCCGGGCTGGTCCATCGCCTGGCGGATGGCCACCAGCCGCTGCTCGCGCACCCGGTTCCACTCCCGCTCGGGAAAGGCGGGGTTCACCGCCGCGTCAGCGAACACGGCCAGCGCCGGCGCCAGGTTGCGCGACAGCGTGGTCAGGGTGAGGGTGGCCACCTCCTGCCCCGCGTTGGCGTTCAGGTTGGCGGCCAGGAAGTCGATCTCCTCCAGCACCTGCCGCGAGGTGCGGGTCGCGGTCCCTTCCGTGAGCATCGCCGCCGTGAGCGAGGCCAGCCCCGGCCGGTCGGCCGGGTCCGCCACGGCGCCCGCCTCCACCACCAGCTGCAGGTTCACCATCGGCACGCCGGGGCGCTCCATCACCCACACGCGCAGGCCGTTGGAAAGGGTGTGGCGCGCCGGCTCGGGAAAGTCCACCTCGGGGGTGGGGCCGGGCGCGGGCATCACGGTGCGGTCGAAGGTCTGCGCCGGCGCCGCCGGGGCGAGCGCGGCCGCGGCCAGCAGGGCCGCGGCGGCGCGGGAAAGCATGCGGTTCGTCATGGTGATCACCGTGCGGTTCAGCGGGAGACCTGGAGCTGCGTCTGCCCCCGCGGCACGACGCTCAGCAGAACGCGATTCGGAGCGAGCCAGCGGCGGGCGGCCGCCTGCAGCGTGGCCGGCGTGACCTGCGCGTAGCGCGCGAAGTCGCGCTCGACCGCCGCCGGGTCGCCGGCGTAGGTGGCGTAGCTGTTCAGCGCGTCCGCGCGCCCCAGCAGCGTCTGGAAGCGCTGGATGAACGCCGCCTCGATGTTGTTGCGGGCCTGCTGGATCTCCCGCTCCGTGGGCGGATCGGTCAGCAGCCGCGCCACCTCGGCGTCCACGCTGGCCAGCACGCGGTTCAGCTCCGTCCCCGGCCGCGCGGTGACGGTGATGCCGAACTGCCCGGCCAGCGGCCGGGCCTGCTGGTTAGCGTTCACGTTCTGCGCGATCTGCTCGGTGTAGACCAGCCGCTGCGTAAGGCGCGAGCTGCGGTCGCCGGCCAGGATGTACGCCAGCACCGCCAGCTCCGCGTCGCCCTCCTGCCCCTGCGCGGGGGTGGGCCAGGCGACGTACAGCCGCGGCAGCTGCACCCGGTCCTCCAGCACCACCCGCTTCTCCTCCGCCAGCTGCACCGGCGCCGGCCGCGTCCGCTCCACCGGCGGCCCCGCGGGAAGGGCGCCGAAGTACTTCTCCACCCACGCCTTCGCCTGCGCGGGGTCGAAGTCGCCCACGATGGCCAGCGAGGCGTTGCGCGGCGTGTACCAGGTGCGGAAGAAGTCCTGCACGTCCTCCATCGCCGCGGCGTTCAGGTCCGTCAGCGAGCCGATGGTGGTCCACGAGTAGGGGTGGCCGGCGGGATACATCGCCGCGGCCATCGTCTCCGGCACCAGGCCGTACGGCGAGTTGTCGTAGTTCTGGCGCCGCTCGTTCTGCACCACGCTGCGCTGGTTGTCCAGCTTCTCCTGCGTCATGGCGGGGAGCAGAAAGCCCATGCGGTCCGCCTCCTGCCACAGCACGCGCTCCAGGAAGTTGGCGGGCACGGCCTGGAAGTAGTTCGTCCGGTCCGTGTTGGTCGATCCGTTCAGCGTGCCGCCGGCCTCCTGGATGAGGCGGAAGTGCTGGTCGTCGCCCAGGTTCTGCGACCCCTGGAACATCATGTGCTCGAACAGGTGCGCGAACCCGGTGCGCCCGGCCCGCTCGTCGCCCGAGCCCACGTGGTACCACACGTTCACCGCCACCACGGGAACGGAGGCGTCGCGTGACAGGATGACGTTCAGCCCGTTGGCCAGCCGGTACGTCTCCAGGCTGATCTGCACGGGCTGGGTGAGGTTGATGG
>DASTNU010000706.1:0-4001 GCA_035720605.1 Longimicrobium sp.
GGCCGACTGGGCGCGCAGCACGTCGAACACGGAACCGTCACTCATCGTCATCCCCTGTGGCCGGCGGGCGCGGAAAGGGGCGCAACGTAGCCGCGGAAGACGGCCGGATCAAGTGCGTGGGCCGAATCCACCGCCCCGCACAAGCCGTTGCTGGAACGGAGATTGCACCCCCTTCCCGCCCCTGTTCAGGCACACTTCCCGCACGTGGCGCGGGAGTTTTCCCCGAACGCGAGGAGGGCCAGATGGCGCTGTTCGACCGCAACGACAGGAGCTTCGGGTACCGCGGCGGCGAGGTGGACCGCGACCGCGGGTTCGTGGACCGGGCCGGCGACAGCCTGCGGCGCGGATGGGACCGGGTGGAGGGCGCGTTCGAAGGCCGGGGCGGCTACGGGCACGACTACGAGACCCGCGGCACCATGGACGCGGGCGGCGACTACCGCGGGCTGAACCGCGGCCCGGGCAACCGCAGCCGCGAGCGCGAGGGGCTGTGGGCCAACTCGTGGGCCGACGGCGCGTGGACGGCCGACGCGGCGGACCGCGCGGACCGCGACTGGCGGCTGGGGCGTGGCGGCGGCGTGTACGACCGCGACATCCGCCCGGCCGAGGCGGGGTGGCGTGCCGGCGGCATGCACCGCGGGACGGCCGGCCGCGGCTTCACGGACCGCGACCGCAACTGGAACCTGGGCGGCGGCGACCGCGACTGGGGCCACAACTGGGGCTCCGGCACCCCGGGCGGCTACCGTGGCACGCACCGCGACGACGACCGCGGCTTCGTGGACCGCGCGCAGAACGCCGTGCGCCGCGGCTGGGACCACGTAGAAGACGCGTTCGACCGCGACGACGACCGGCACCTGGGCCGCGGCGCCATGCGCGGCGGCACCAGCTGGGCGGGCGGCTACGACCGCGACTTCCCGCGGGGCGACAGCGGCCTGCGCGGCTACCGCGACGAGCAGGGCCACTACGGGGTGATGCCCGCGCACAACGACGACGCGCTGGCCCGGCCCATGGGCGCTGGCGGCCGCTACGGCGGCGACTACCGCACCTCCGGCGGGATGCACCGCTACGCCGCGGACTACGACCGCACGGACTTCGACCGCGGCTTCAAGAGCCGCCAGCAGACGGACACGGGCGATCCGTACGGCGACCGCCAGCACCGTACGCCCATCCACCTGGTGGACGAAGGGCGGACCGGCCGCTACGACGAAGGCTTCCGCCGCGGCCGCAACTGGTTCTGATCCTGGCCTCGCGATAGAAAGGTCCCGCTCCCGGCGCTCCGGGGGCGGGGCCGTTCGCATGTCGCGGCGTGAAATGGATGAAAAAACCTTGCGGAATGGGGCGCGGATGTGCTTCGTAGCTCGGGGGGGCGGTGGTCCGTCCCCCTCTTCACCCGTCGAGCGGAGGGTGCGATGAAGAAGCTGGCGCTGAACCTGGACGACCTGGCGGTCGAATCGTTCGAGACGGTGCACGGAGGTGATGGACGCGGCACCGTTCACGGACACGGCGACGACGGCACCGGGAGTGACCCCACGTGCTGCCGCACCTGCCCCGGCGACCCCACCTGCAACACCCTCGCCTGCTGCTGGCGGTGAGGCGGGGTTCCGCACAGGTCAGGCGATGAACACCTCCCTCTCCGCACGCGGCGTGTGCGGGGAGGGAACGGGAGGTGACCCCGTGGATTGAAGCGAAGACGGAAAAGTGTTAGCTTTCCGGCTTGTTTTGCGGGCAAACCGGACGAGCGAAAAACGATGAGCAGGTTGAGCGACGAGGTCCGCCGCCGGCGGACCTTTGCCATTATCAGCCACCCCGACGCGGGGAAGACCACGCTCACGGAGAAGCTCCTCCTCTACGGCGGGGCCATCCACCTGGCGGGGAGCGTCAAGGCGCGCCGCGCCGCGCGCCACGCCACCAGCGACTGGATGCAGATGGAGCAGGAGCGCGGCATCTCGGTGACCTCGTCCGTGCTTCAGTTCGAGTACCAGGGCAAGGCGGTGAACCTGCTGGACACCCCGGGCCACCAGGACTTCTCCGAAGACACCTACCGCACGCTGATGGCGGCGGACAGCGCCGTGATGCTGCTGGACAACCGCAAGGGCGTCGAGGAGCAGACCCGCAAGCTCTTCGAGGTCTGCCGGCTGCGCCACACGCCCGTGTTCACCTTCGTCAACAAGTGCGACCGTCCGGGCGAGTCGCCGCTCAAGCTCATCGACGACGTGGAGCGCGAGCTGGGGATGAAGTGCTATCCCATGATGTGGCCCATCGTCGACGGCGACCGCTTCGTCGGGGTGTACGACCGCGTGGAGGAGCTGGTGCACCTCTTCGAGCGCGGCGAGGACCACGGCCAGTCGCGCGTGGAGGACCACACCGGCTCGCTGTACGACGACCACATCCAGGCCGCCATCCCCGAGCGCGCCATCAACCAGCTGCTGGAAGACCTGGAGCTGCTGGAGATGGCCGGCGCGGAGTTCAGCCGCGAGGCGTTCCTGGCGGGCGAGGTCTCTCCCGCGTTCTTCGGCAGCGCGCTCACCAACTTCGGGCTGGAGCCGTTCCTGCGCCGCTTCCTGGAGCTGGCGCCGGAGCCCACCCCGCGCGAAGCCAGCACGGGCTCGGTGGATCCCCTCCAGCCGGAGTTCACCGGCTTCGTGTTCAAGATCCAGGCGAACATGGACCCCAGGCACCGCGACCGCATCGCCTTCGTGCGGGTGTGCAGCGGGCGCTTCGAGGCGGGGATGCAGGTGAAGCACGTGCGCAGCGGCAAGGCCATCCGCCTGGCCAGCCCCACGCAGTTCATGGCGCGCGAGCGCACCCTCATCGAGGAGGCGTGGCCGGGGGACGTGATCGGCATCCACGACCGCGGCACGCTGCGCATCGGCGACACGCTCAGCGCGGACGGCGACCTGGAGTTCGGCGGCATCCCCCGCTTCTCGCCGGAGCACTTCGCCCGCATCGTCATCGGCGACCCGCTCAAGCGCAAGCAGCTGGACACCGGCCTGCAGCAGCTGTCGGAAGAGGGCGCCGCGCAGGTGTTCTACGCCGACTCCATCACCGGCCCGGCCCCGATCGTCGGGGCGGTGGGGCAGCTGCAGTTCGACGTGCTGCTGCACCGGCTGGAGCACGAGTACGGCGTCAGGGCGCGGCTGGACCGCATGCCGTACGTGGCCGCGCGCTGGGTGGAGGGGCCCAAGGGCGAGATCGACCGACTGGCCGGCGGCCACGGACGCGTGCTGGTGTACGACGCCAAGCAGAAGCCGCTGGTGCTCTTCGACAGCGAGTGGACGATGAAGACCACCATCGAGCGCGAGAAGGAGATCGCCTTCCACGACGTGGCGCCCTGATCGGGACCGCGCCGGCCTCAAACGGAACACGAAGCCGACAGGGTGCCTCACCAGAGGCACCCTGTTTTCTTTCTCTTGCCAGATCCGTCCGCTTCGTTCATCTTGTCGCTCCCTTACGGCCTTCCCATCCTCATTTTCCATCATGCCACGAAAGCGCCCGACGCCCGCCGTGATCATCGCACCGGTCGATCCAACCGCCGCTCCACCGGCGGACGACCAGCGCGTGCTGACCGACATCCGCGCCCTGATCGCGGCCGGGCGGGGGTACGCGGCGCAGGCCATCAACTCGGTGATGGTCGTCACCTACTGGAACGTCGGCGACCGCATCCGCCGGGAGGTCGTGGGGCAGGAGCGCGCGGAGTACGGCAAGCGCCTGATCGCCCGCCTGGCGGAAGACCTGACGCGCGAATACGGGGCGGGATTCTCCCGCACCAACCTCTTCAACATGCTCCGGTTCGCGGAGGCTTTCCCTGATTTTCAGATTGTCCAGACACTGTCTGGACAATTGGGCTGGAGCCATGTAAACCAGCTGATCTCCATATCGGATCCCCTCGCGCGCGAGTTCTACGCCCGGATGTGCGTGACGGAGCGGTGGAGCGTGCGGACGCTGCGGAAGAAGATCCAGGGGCTGCTCTTCGAGCGGACCGCCATCTCGAAAATGCCCGAGGC
>DASTNU010000707.1:0-4759 GCA_035720605.1 Longimicrobium sp.
CGAAGACGTTGGTGTAGGTGCGGCCGCGCGTCATGTGCGCCCAGCCGAACTTCAGCATCACCCGCGGCAGCTCGCCCGTCCGCTCCCGCGCCTCCACGAGGTAGCGCATGAACTGCCGCTTGTTGAGCTGCGCGCGGTGCAGGTTGCTCAGGTAGCCCTGCTGCGTGATCCAGTACTCGTTGATCTCCCGCGTCTGCTCCATCAGGTGGATGATGCGGTCCGCCTCGCTGCCGGGTGCGGGCGCGTACGCCTCGCGCAGCGGCGCGTACACGTCGCGCGGCCCGCCGAACATCATGATGAGCCCGGGATTCTGCGTCGCCAGCGCCTGGGCGAAGGCGCTGTCCGCGCGGGCGATCACCGTCTCGGCGGCGGCGCGGGCGCGCGGGTCGGGCGCGATGTCGCGCAGGCGGCGCAGCGCGTAGCGGTCCGCCATGATGTCGTAGTCCAGCCCCCACAGCACGTCGTCGCGTCCGCCGGCCGCCGCGACGACGGCGCGGAGCATCGCCGCGTCCTCGCGCCAGTTGTAGAACGGCGCGCCGGGAAAGTGGTCGCGCAGAAAGGCCAGGTACGCGTCGCCGCCGGCGTCCCGCAGGATCGCCCGGTTCAGCGCGGAGGCCAGCCCGTCGCCGGTCTCGATGGCCAGGTGGCGGTACCCGTGCGGCGCCAGCTCTCGGAACAGCCCCGCCGCCACCAGCGGGATCTCCGCCACCCCGTGCTCCTCGCCGATCAGAAAGAACTGCGACTCGCGCCCCGCCGCGATCAGCAGCTCCGCCCCCGCGCCGGAGAGCCGCCCGTCCGCCGCGGCCTGCATGGGATGTGCGTTCGCGCGCAGCAGCGCCGTCAGCGAGTCCTGCGCCCGCAGCGGCGAGACGCACGCCGCCAGGGCGAGCGCAAGCGCCATCATCCTGCGCGCACGTTTCGTCGAGGTCATCGATGTGGCCGGGAGCGGGGGAGGGATGCGTATGCGGAGGCCGAAAGCACGATAACGCCCGGCCGGCCCAGCGCGCGAGAGCGCAGGCGGACGGTGCGTAGTCGTTGCGGCGATCTATGCCGATTGCGGATCTAACCCGGTAATTCCCTGGTTGCGGACGCGCAGGTGCGCGAGACGCCGCACACGGCCGGGCCGCCGAGTCCGCGCAGGCGGACTTTGCGAATTTCCAGCGGCGAATTCATTCGCTCCCGCGGGCTATTCGCTCCCGCTCGACCACTACGCCGACCGCGCGTACTTCCAGTGGCGCGACTTGCCCTCCGCCATCCACTCCACCGCCTGCGCCAGCCGCTTCTGCCGGGTGGCGTCGGACCTGGCCTCGGTGATCCACTCCACGTACTCGCGGCGGTGGCTGGGGCTGAAGGCGCCGAAGGTGGCTTGCGCGGCAGCGTTCCGCCCCAGCGCCTCCGTCAGGTCCACCGGCACCTCCAGCTCCGGCTTCTTCTCGCCCGACTTTGTGCGGCTGGGCGCCTTCACCCCCGTCTCGTTGAGCGCCATCGCCTGGTGGATGTAGCCGATCAGCACGTCGCGGGGCGGCAGGTCGTCCACCGAGGTGATGCGTCCGAAGTGTCCCATCGCCTCGGCGGCGTGCTCGCCGGCGTTCTGCAGCACCAGCTCCGCCTTCCAGAAGCCGAAGGCGCAGTGCTGCTTGAACGAGGCCATGCTGGCCAGCATGCCGTGGTGCATGAAGTGGGGAAAGCTCCACTTCATCGCCTCTTCCACCTGCGGACACGCCTCGTGCACCACCTCGCGCAGGTGGCGCAGGATGGGCTGCGCGAACGGGGCCGACTTCTCGATGTAGGCGTCGATGCGCGGGTCTCTGCTGCCCATGGTCACGGCTCCGGGTCGAAGGGAATCACTCCGGCGCAGGTGGATCGGCGTGGACGCTCAGCACTTCGCGCAGTCGCGGCCGGGAAAGTAGAGCTCCGCCTGGCCGTCCAGGAAGAAGAGCGGCCACACGCTGGGCCGGATGGTGCGCTCGCCGGGCATCCTGCGGCCGTCCGCGTTGGTCACCATCGGCCGCTCCACTCTGGCGAACACCAGCGTGAGGCCCCCGGACAGGCTGGCGTTGGCCCACTCCGGGTACTCGGGGACGCCGTCGTCGTTCTCGTCCGGCATCTCGTGGTCCTTCATCCCCACCCCGCCCTGGACGAAGAGCCAGCTGGCGCCGCTGGGGTGGCCGACGTCCAGCCGCCCCGCCTCGAGCACCGCGAAGTGGTCCGGGTTGTCGAACACGTACAGGTGCGTGCCGCAGCTCACGCTGCCGATTCCCATCGGCAGCCCGCCCCCCTTGCACACCAGCTGGACCGCGTCGGTGACCTGCACGCCGGCGGAGAGGGTGAAGCCGGTGCGCGTTCCCAGGCCGAAGCCGATGCCCAGTCCCACCGCCTGCGCGGGGAGCGCGGCGGGGATGGTCAGCATCGACAGCACGAGCGGCGCGGCGAGCCTGCGAAGGTTGCGCACGGTCGGATGAGGGGGTCCGGGTGGCGGGGGCAAACCGGGAGGGAGGGGAATGATGGGCGCGCCCGCCGCCCGCGACAAGATCGTCCGCATTCCGCCCGCTCCCGCGCATCGAACACCGGCTTCCGGACCCGCCGATCGGCTGGCTCATCCACGGTGTGGAAGGTAATCCGAAGAAAATCCGAAAGCAACCAAACATCTGCCGCAGACAGCAGATACAGAACGCCGGAGACGCCCCGCGGGTGACGGGGTGGACGGGGAGCCTTCGTCAGAGCCGGCGGCGGGCGTGCGTTCAACGGGCGTCGGTTGAGTGGAAAAGACGCGTGAACCGGAGGAGGTCCAGATGACGAACCGAATTCCCATCCTGGTGGCGATGGGGTGTATCAGCCTTGGGGCGGCGGGATGCGCGGAAGCCGCGCGCACGCCGCCCGCCGGAGCACCGCAGGCGCGGACGCTGCCGGCCTTCCGGTCGGAGCAGGAGCTGGGCGCCTACCTGCGCCAGCAGGCCAAGGTGCGGCGCGCCCGCTACAACGCCACCGTCGGCGCGGCCCAGGGGGTGGAGGCCGAGGCGGTGGCCGCCCCCTCGCCGGTGGTGGCCCAGGATGCCTCCGAACGTGCGGCCCCGGGCGAGGAGTCGGTGACCAACGTGCAGCACGCCGGGGTGGACGAAGGGGGCATCGTCAAGGTGCACGGCGACTACCTGCTGATGCTGCGCCGCGGCCGGCTGTTCACCGTGGCCATCGGCGACGGGGCGCTGCGGCCGGTGAGCGCGGTGGATGCGTTCGGGCCGGACATCGACCCCGCCGGCACCTGGTACGACGAGCTGCTGGTCTCCGGCGACGCGGTGGCCGTCATCGGCTTCAGCTACGCGCGGGGCGGCACCGAGGTGGGGCTGTTCCGCATCGACGGCGACGGCCGGCTGACCCACCGGTCCACCTACCACCTGCGCTCCAACGACTACTACTCGTCGCGCAACTACGCCAGCCGGCTGATCGGCGACAAGCTGATCTTCTACACGCCCACCTACCTGGCGCTGGGCGGCGACGACCCGTTCGCGGAGTTCCCCGCCATGCGCCGCTGGCACCGCGGCGCGCAGGGCAAGGAGTTCCACCGCATCCTTCCCGCCACCCGCGTCTACCGTCCCGGCCGGCCGCTCACGGAGGACGACGAGCTGGCGCTGCACACGGTGACCGTGTGCGACCTGGGCGCCGAGGCGATGGGGTGCGAGGGGACGGCCGTCCTTGGGTCGCCGGGGCGCGTGTTCTACGTGTCGCCCCAGGCGGTGTACGTGTGGACCAGCCAGTGGCGGCGCCCCGACGATTCGGTGCGCGCGGCGTCGATGCTGTACCGCATTCCGCTGGACGGCGGCGGCCCCAGCGCGCTGCGGGTGCAGGGGAGCCCCATCGACCAGTTCTCCTTCCTGGAGAGCGGGGACCGGCACCTGAACGTTCTGGTGCGGTCGGATGCGGACGGCGACGGGATGTGGCACGCGGAGACCACCGGCGGCGACGCGGCGCTGCTGCGCGTCTCGCTGGACAGCTTTGGCGACGGGGACGCCACGGCGCCGGAGGAGAGCTACCGGCCGCTCCCGGCGCCGCGGGGACACACCTTCCAGAACCGCTTCGTGGGCAGCTACCTTCTCTACGGCACGGGAAGCGGCTGGGGATACGCGCAGAACGGCGGGGCCACGCTGTACGCGGTGCCCTGGCTGGAGGGGAGCGCCACGGAGCTGCCGCTGCCGCACGGGGTGGACCGCATCGAGGTGATGGGCGACGACGCGGTGGTGGTGGGGACGGACGGGCAGAACCTGCACTTCAGCGCGGTGCGGCTGGGCCGCCGGCCCGCGCTGGCGCAGCGCTACATCAGCGCGGGCGCGTCGCAGGGCGAGCTGCGCAGCCACGGCTTCTTCTACAAGCCCGACGGCCGCGGCTCCGGCATCCTGGGTCTGCCGATCCGCAGCCCGGCGCAGCCCGGCTACGCGCACCTGGTGGAGGGCTCGGCGTCCATCCTCTTCCTGCGCAACCGCCCGTCCCGCTTCGAGGAGCTGGGCGAGCTGGCGGCGGGGGTGGACGGGGACGTGGACGACGGGTGCCGGGCGTCGTGCGTGGACTGGTACGGCAACGCGCGCCCGCTCTTTCTGCGCGGCCGCATCTTCGCGCTGCTGGGATACGAGATCGTGGAGGGGACGCTGGCGGACGGCCGCATCCGCGAAGCCCGCCGCATCAGCTACGCGCCGCGTGCGGTGGTGGCGGAGCGGTGATTTTGTGCACCGGGGATGGATGGTGGCGGCGGCAGGCGCGCCCCCACCCC